>NZ_JBFUHV010000002.1:0-176318 GCF_056402215.1 Rhodococcus sp. P4_B6
GGGGAGAACCGGTGGTGGCGGGGGTCCAGTCGATTCCGTGGAATTTGTCGGTGCCGCTGCGGGCGAAGGCGCGGCCGAGTTCGTGTTGGTCGGCGGCGAGGATGTTGGCGCAGAAGCGGCCGGAGGCGGCGACCTTGGGGAAGGTGGTGGAATGCCGGCCGACGAAGAAGGCGACGAGGGCGGGGTCGAGGGAGACGGAGCTGAAGGAGCCGACGGTCAGTCCGACGGGGTTGCCGGTGTCGTCGAGTGCAGTGACGGCGACGACGCCGGTGCAGAATTTTCCGAGGACGGTGCGGTAGGCGTCCGCGATGTCTTCGGGGGTGGTGGCGGTGATGTGCGGTGAGGTGGGGGTTCGCATCGGTACCTTCTTCGGTGCTGAATGTTCGGAGTCCGCCGGACGGAAGCGGACTCCGAACAAGGTCTATCCGCGGACGGACGGATTCGAGACGARGATCGACAACTCGTCGAGCGCAGCGCGATAGATCGATTCGATCGCCGTCGCCAACTCCGACTCGACCTCCGCCGAGTCCGCGGCGAACGTCGCGGCCCACTCCACGGTGCAGGACTCCGACGACGTGCCGAGCACGGAGATGGTGGACCGGTAGTGCGTCAACGGCAATGGGCCGTCGATGTACTCGTAGGTGTACCGGCGTTCGCTGTCACTGTGCTCGGCGATCCGCTCACGGGCGGGCTGACCGTCGGCGAAGACGATGTGGCGGATCCCCTGCTCCATCCGGGCGGCCGCGACTGACGGAATCCATTCGGCGATGGTTCCCGGGTCGCCGACGCGGTCCCAGATCGTGTCGGCACCGACGGGGAACTGCTTCTGAATGCTGATCTCGGCCATCGCCCTACACCCGTCCCAGCTCGGCCTCGTACTTCTTCGTCATGTGCGCGACGGCCTTCCTGTGTTCGTCCGCCTGCCCCTCCCGCACCCGGCGGGCACGCTCGTCCGCGTCGAGCAGCGGCTGCGCCTGGCCCTGGAAGAACGGCATGACGTCCTGGGCGAACAGCTCGTACGATCGCGCGGTGGCCTGCGGGTTGGCCCAATCATGACCCTGCAGAAGCAGAGTGCCGAAGCCGCCCGACTGATCGACGAGACGCTGGACCTGTGCGCGGGCCTCCTCCGCGGTGCCGATGACGCCGATGCCGGAGTTGTTGATGAAGTCGATCATCTCGCGCTTGTTCTCGCCCTCGACCGCCATCTGCGGGAACGCGGCAACGTGCTGCAGGTACTTGAACCAGTGTTCGATGCCGTGCTCGACATCGCGGTAGGCCTGCTCCCGCGTTTCGGCGATGTGGAAGGGACCCACCAGCCGCCACTTCGAGCGATCGACGTCCTCGCTCCGGCCCGCGAGCGTCGCGAATTCCTCGAGCATTCCCCAATGATGTTGCAGAGCACTGAATCCGTCGGCGGTCAGTGTCGCGGCGATCGACAGCAGCCCGATTCCGTGGTGGCCGGCCAGTCGCGCTCCCGTCGGGGAGGCGATCGCGGCGACGACCACGTCGAAGAGGGGAGAGGAGTACGGCGCCATCTGAATGCACGCGTCGACGAGCGTATGGGTCCGCGTCTTCGCGCTCACCGTCTCACCCCGCAGCAGGCGCATGATGATGTCGGTGTTCTCCGCGAGCAATTCGCGGGTGTCGATCTGCGACAGACCGAGCATCGCCGCATCGGTCGGCAGGGACCCGGGACCGAGGCCGAACAGGACGCGACCGTGGGTCAGGTGGTCGAGCATCACCATCCGCTCCGCCGCCCACAGCGGATTGTGGTACGACACCGACGTCACCCCCGTTCCCAGCTTGATGCGGCTGGTCCGTTCGCCGGCGGCGGCGATCATGATTTCCGGGGACGCGTAGATTTCGGAGCCCGCCGAATGATGTTCCCCGAACCAGGCCTCGTCGTAGCCCAGCCTCTCGAGCAACTGAACCAACTCCAGGTCGCGCTGCAACAACAGCGTCGGATTCTGACCCGGTGTGTGGATCGGCGCCAGAAACGTTCCGAACTTCAGCCTGCTCATGATCACTCCTGTGTGACGGGGGCAACAGTGAGTGAAACGCTATGGCCGCGAGTGCATCGCGTGTAGTCCTCTAAAGGAGACACTTCGCGCCGAGCACCGGATCAGCGGGACAGCTTGCGCTGCCTCGCATAGGCCAGGCCGACGAGTGCGCGCAGTGCCTGCGGTGCCCGCTTCGCGGTCCGCAGGATGGCCTGGTCGATCATGCTCAGCTTCGGTGTGAGTCGCGGGACGGTCCGGGGCGCGTGGTCGGCGTCGGTGAGGGAGTACAAGGGCCATCGGCCCGGCACGCCCTTGAGTTCGCGTTCACCGACAGCGGCGAACCGCAGTCCCGACCCCACCACGAGGTCGCGCACGGTCCGCGACACCAGCACCTCCCCGGCTCCGGCCGCGGAACCGATGCGCGCGCCGACGTGGACGGTCATCCCGCTGACGTCGGGTCCGTTCCGCTCCACCTGTCCGGTGTGGACGCCGGCCCGCACCTCGAGGCCGAGGGTGCACGCGTCGTCGACGACGCCCCGCGCACACCGGACCGCCGCGGCGGGGCCGTCGAAGATGCTGAACGTGCCGTCGCCCGCCACGTTGAGGAGACGTCCGCCCGCGTTCTCCACCGCGTCGCGGACCTGCCGTTCGTGGGTGGCGCGCAGGTCGCGGTAGGCGGCGTCGCCGATCCGGGCGAGCATCTCCGTCGACCCGACGACATCGGTGAACAGCACGGACGCGACGAACTGTCCGGCGTCCGGTGTCGGGTGCCCGCCGGTCGCGACTTGCTCGACGTGATCGATGATCGGCTTCCACGCCTCACCGAGCGACGCGCCGGACGGCGCAGGCGGCAGCAGATGGAAGGTGCCGCCGGGAATATGGGTGGCGACGTACTGGGAGGCCGTCGCGGGGACGGGACTACCGGAGACGAGCACAACCCGGGCCGGGCACTGGATCGACGGCAGAATGTCCGAGTAGTCGAGGCGGAAGATCCACTCCATGTGGGCGCGCGCGACGGCCGGTGCCGCGGAGTTTCGCTCGAGCATCGCCATCAGCCGCCGGTTGAACGGGGAATCCTCGAGGGGATCCCACAGCGGCACGGTCGCGCCCGACCCCCACGACTCCGTGGCCGCGCGCCATGCGGAGACGAACTGGTCCCGCTCGGTGGCCGTCCAGCCGTCCGGATCGTGGTCGCCGCCGATCAGCCGCTCGGCGAACGGCTGGATCAGCACCACTCCGGTGACCCGCTCCGGCGACCGCGCCGCCACGAGTGCCACGGCACCGCTTGCGCTGGCCACACCCACCAGCATTGCCTCACGCATCCCGATCTCGTCCATCACCGCGACGATGTCGTCGGCCTGCTCCTCGAGTGTCGGCAGGTGGTCGACCGGTTCGGACAGTCCCAGCCCCCGCTGCTGGAAATACGCGGTGCGGGCGAACGTGCTGCCGCGTTCCATGAGGTAGTGGATCTGCGGGTCGGTCCACATCAGGTCGAGGTGCATGTTGATCTCGAACAGCCACACGACGTCCAGCGCGCCGCCGCCCACCACCTGATACGCCAGCGCGTGTCCGTCCCGCTGGATGTACTGGACGACCGGTGGGTCCATTTTCCCAGCGTAAACGCATGTGAGCGGCAAAGTGTGCGTCCGGACGCTTTGCCGCTCACCTGGGGAGGGTGCCCAGCTCGCGGGCGCGGGCTATTGCGGAGGTCCTAGACTTGACGCCGAGTTTGCCGAAGATGTGAACGAGATGGGACTTCACGGTCGTCTCGGAGAGAAACAGTTCCTTCCCGATCTCCCGATTGGATCGCCCCGCGGCCACCAACGTCAGCACCTGGATCTCCCGCGGGCTGAGGCTGGTGGCCGGTCGGCGGACGCGCGTCATCAGTTTCGACGCCACGGCCGGGGAGAGCACGCTGTCGCCGGCCGACGCGGCCCGGACGGCGGCGAGGAGTTCGGGCGGGGGAGTGTCCTTCAGGAGATACCCGGCGGCGCCGGCGGCGATCGCGTCGAGGATGTCCGCATCCGTGTCGTAGTTCGTGACGACCAGCACGTGCGGCGGGTTCGGCAGGGACCGCAGGTTCCGGGTGGCGTCCACCCCCGACGTGCCGGCGCCGAACCGGAGGTCCATGAGGACGAGGTCGACCGGGGTCGTCGCGCACAACGCCACGGCGGCGTCGGCGGTGGCCGCCTCGCCGACCACCTCGATGTCGTCCTCGTGCTCGAGCAGGGCGCGCAGGCCCGCGCGCACGATCGCGTGGTCGTCGGCGAGCAGCAGTCGGATCATGCGCCGGCCTCGAGCGGGAACGACACCGCGACCGCGGTCAGTCCCGGTTCCGACTCCACCGACATCGACCCGTCGAGCAGCTCGACGCGACGGCGAATCGAATTCAGCCCGAACGCTTTCGACGGTTCACGGTCGAGAAGTGCGACATCGAAGCCGATGCCGTCGTCGACGACGTCCAACCGGACCGCATCCTCGTAGTAGGTGAGAGTGACCGCCATCCGGGACGACTGCGCGTGCCGGACCACGTTCGACACCGCACCCTGCGCGATCCGCACCAACGCCGCCTCGACGGGCATCGGCAACCGCACCGGATCCCCCACGACGACGGCAATGGTGTCGAAGGTGTCGCTCCTCGCCTGCGTGCAGATCCGCGCGAGCGCGTCCGCGAGCGACTGCCCGTCGAGGACGGCGGGTGTGAGATCGCCGATGAGCTGACGGGTTTCGGCGAGGCTGTCGGCGGCGGTCTCCCGCGCCAACCGGATACGGTCCCGGGCGGGGTGGCCGGGGTCCGCGCGTTCCACGGCGTGGAGCAGCATCTGAATGCTCGACAGGTCCTGCGCGACGGTGTCGTGGATCTCGCGTGCGAGCCGCTCACGCTCGGCCAGGGAACCGGCGGCACGTTCCTGCTCGGCGAGTTCGGCTCGGGTCCGGGTCAATTCGTCGATGAGGCGATCGCGTTCGACGGCCTCCCGGTACAACGCCCGGTAGCCGAGGCCGATCGCCACCGCGACGCACGCGCCGATCACCGGACCGACGACACCCGCGACGCTCCAGCCGCGGTGCATTCCGGTGCCTGCCACCGCCACGACGGTCGCGGCTGCGACCGCCAGGACTCCCCATCGTCGCGGCAGCAGATGCAGGTACAGGAAGAACAGTCCGAACGCGAGATAGGCGGCGTCGGGGGCGAGGACCATCAGGGCCACCCACAGTGCCGTCAGCGCTGCGAGCCACCACCCCCCGCGCAGACGTCGCGTCGCCCCCGCCGCGTACACCGCGAGAAACGCCACCGACAGCACCACGATCGCCGGCGCGTTCGGCGCGTCCAGGAGGACGGCACGCAAGATCACGACTGCAGTGAGCGCCGCGGTCAGCGCATGCAGTCCGAGTTGGAGTCCCGCGAACACGGGAGTGAGAGGGGAGCGGTGCACCCCGTCCAGCTTATCGACGTGAGCGCACCCGGCATCCATCGAAAGTCGGAACCCGCACCCGACCTTCGACCGCCGAGAATTCCATCCCACGTGCGATGGAACCGTGCCGTGCCGGGGGCACGGTGAGTTCGGAGGCCGTGAGCGCCGCCCCGGCCCACATCGACTGCGGCGCCGGTCGTGATCTGGAGAGGACCATCTGTGTTCGTCGCATCGAGAGACCTGCGTGCCGCGCGTGGTCGCTTCGCGCTGATATCCGTCGTCGTGGTGCTGATTGCGCTGCTCGTCACGTTTCTCAGCGGTCTCACGGCCGGATTGCGCCACCAGAACGTGTCCGTCGTGGAACGTATCGACGCCCAGTCGGTGGTCTTCGCGGCCTCCGACGACGGTCCGTCGTTCGACGAGTCCGCGCTGACGTCCGAGCAGGTGGCCGTCTGGCGGCGGAGTGCCGACTCGGTGCACCCGATCGGGGTGGGACGAGGCTCGGCGTCGGCAGCTGGAGGTGCGACGAAGGGGGTGGCGCTCGTGGGCGCGGACGGCGGTGTGGGCGACCGCGCACCGTCCGCGCCGGGAACCGTGATCGTCGGGGACGGCGCGGCGCGGTCGCTCGGGGTATCCGCCGGCGACACGGTGACGATCGCCGGCCAGGCGTTCACCGTCGCCGCGGTCCGCGGCGACGACTGGTACGGCCACAGCCCGGCCGTGTGGATGACGCTCGCCGACTGGCAGCACGCGAACCCGCGCGGGGGCGCGGCGACGGTGCTCGCGGTGTCTGGCGGGGACGACGCCACGAACTCCCTCGCGGGGACGACCTCCCGAACCGTGGCCGACTCCTTCTCCGCCGTCGGCTCCTACACCTCCGAGAACGGGTCGCTGACGTTGATGACGGTGATGCTGTTCGCGATCTCCGCGCTGGTCATCGGCGCGTTCTTCACGGTCTGGACACTCCAGCGCACCCCCGACGTCGCGACGCTGAAGGCGCTCGGAGCGTCCACCGGGTCGCTCGTGCGGGACGCGCTCGGGCAGGCGCTCGTCGTTCTGCTCGCCGGCGTGGGTGCCGGTGTCGGGATGGCGGCCGTGGCCGGGTCGATGATCGGCGACGCGGTGCCGTTCGTGCTCGACATCTCCACCACTCTCCTGCCCGCCACCGCACTCGTCGGGCTCGGCCTCCTCGGCGCCGCCTTCGCGCTCCGCTTCCTCTTCACCACCGACCCCCTCACCGCACTCGGGAGCACACGATGACCACACCCGCCCTCACCCTCGACGACGTCACCCTCACCTACCCGGACGGCGCCGGACGCGTCACCGCCCTCGACTCCGTGTCGCTGACCCTCGGCCGGGGTGAGATCGCCGCGATCACCGGTCCGTCCGGTTCCGGAAAGTCGACGCTCCTCGCGGTGGCGTCGACACTGATCCGGCCCGACTCTGGCTCCGTCCGGTTGGGCGACACCGAACTCACCACTCTCAGCCGGCGCGAGGCGTCCACACTGCGCCGCGACCGGATCGGCATCGTGTTCCAGCAGTCCAACCTGGTGTCGTCGCTGACGGCCCTCGAACAACTCGAAGCGATGGCGCATCTCGGGCAGCGGTGGTTCGTGCCGCGGCGGGCGGGGCGCGCGAAGGCTCGCGATCTGCTCGACGCCGTCGGCCTCGCAGATCACGCCGGAAAACGGCCGGCGCAGTTGTCGGGTGGGCAGCGGCAGCGGGTCAACCTCGCCCGGGCGCTGATGAACGATCCGTCGCTGCTGGTCGTCGACGAGCCGACTAGCGCGCTCGACCAGGAACGAGGCGCCGCGATCATGGATCTGATCCTCGGTGTCGTGCGAGAACGCGAGGTCGCGACGCTGCTGGTGACACACGACCGCACGCACCTGTGCAGAATGGATGCAGTCCACCGCGTGGTCGACGTACTCACAGGTGTGAACAATATGTTTCTTTCAAAGTCAAGGGTTGACGTTTCTCATGTGCGTGAGATTACATCTTAGCGGTAAGCCTTTGAGGGCTTAAGTAAATGCCTCGACCCGACCCTGAGGATGCTCATGACGACGGTATCGCCCGCCATGGCTGCCACAGCTGAGATGATCAGCGCCCGACTCGAACGCCTGCCGATGAGCAGGTGGCACATCAAGGCCCGCGTCATCGTCGGCGCCGTCACGTTCTTCGACGGCTTCGACCAGTTGATGATCGCGTACTCGCTCCCCGTCCTCATTCCCAAGTGGGGCCTGACCCCCGGCGACATCGCCTGGGTAATCGCCATCGGCGGCATCGGCATGCTCGTCGGCGCGCTCGCCGGCGGCTGGTTCGCCGACCGCGTCGGCCGGCTCAACGTCATCATCTTCTCGCTCGCGCTCTATGCGGTAATGAGCCTGGGCATGGCGTTCACCGACTCCCTGGAGCTCTTCCTCATCTTCCGATTCGTGCAGGGCATCGGCCTCGGCGCCGAGGTCCCGGTGGCGGCGAGCTACATCGGCGAGATCACCAAAGCCCACAAGCGTGGACGATTCGTGCTGCTCTACGAGGTGATCTTCCCCGTCGGACTCGTGATGTCGGCGATCGTGTCGGCGTGGGTGGTCCCGAACTACGGCTACAAGATCCTCTTCGCGCTCGGTGCGCTGCCCGTCCTGCTGCTGCCGATGTTGTGGAAGCTTCCCGAGTCGCCGCGCTGGCTCGCGTCCCGCGGCCGCCACGAAGACGCGCACAACGCCATGACCCGCATCGAGAACGAGATCACCGAGAAGTACGGCAAGACGCTCCCGGCTCCGCAGCCGTTGCCTTCCGTCACCGTCGACGTGCGCCGCGGAACCTTCGCGGAGGCGTTCCGGGGCGTCTACCTGCGCCGCACGCTGATGCTCGCCGCGATCTGGGGCTGCGCCTACTTCGTCAACTACGGCATCGCGTCCTGGCTGCCGACGCTCTACCGGTCCGCATTCAATGTCAGCGTCGACACCGCCCTGCACTACAGCATCGTCACCAGCGTCGCCGGTCTGCTCGGCTGCATCCTCGTCGCGTTCCTCATCGACAACCTCGGACGCCGCATCTGCATCACCGCGTCGATGGTCCTGTGCTCGTCGCTGCTCTTCCTGCTCGCCGCCACCGGCGCCGACACCGCGACGAAGGTCCTGTTCTGGTCGGCCGGATCCGCCCTGTTCGTCTTCGCCGTCAACATGGCGCTCTACGTCTACACCGCAGAGCTGTACCCCACCCGGATGCGCGCCATCGGCTGCGCGATCGGCGGAGCGAGCGGACGCCTCGGCATCATCGTCGGCCCCCTCGCCGTCGGCGCCATCCTGGACGGGGGCGGCACGCTCACCGTCGTCTTCGGAATGTTCTCCGCGGTCGCGCTGATCGGTGCCCTCGTGGTCGGCTTCTTCGCCGTCGAAACCCGCGAAAAGACCCTCGAGGAGATCTCCCAGTGACCATCCTCGACACCGCACCACAGACACTGCCGTTCGTCCCGGTCGCCGACCGGATCCTCGTCGCCGGGCAGTGGCGGCAGGCGAGCGGCCCCGCCTTCGCGGTCACGGACCCATCGAACGGCGACACCCTCCAGGTGATCCACCAGGCCACCGCCGACGACGCCGACGAGGCGGTTCGGAAGGGCCGCGCCGCCGCCGACGACCCGGCGTGGCGCGCGCTGCTCCCGCACCAGCGGGCCAAGTACCTGCACCGCATCGCCGACGCCATCGAGGCGAACACGTCCCGGCTGGCACTGCTGCAGAGCTACAACACCGGCAAGACGGTCGCCGAGACCACGGCACTCGTCGGCAGCGCGGCGGGCACGTTCCGCTACTTCGCCGCCGTCCTCGAAACCGCCGACGACGACCTCACCGCCCCGCGCGGCAACTTCCTCACGATGAGCGTTCTCGAACCCATCGGCGTGGTCGGCGCCATCGCGCCGTGGAACTCGCCGGTGGCCAGCGACGCGCAGAAGATCGCCCCCGCCCTGGCGGCCGGCAACGCCGTCGTCCTCAAACCCGCCGAGTGGACGCCGCTGGTGTCCCTCGAACTGGCGCGGCTGATCGACCAAACACAACTGCCTGCCGGGCTGCTGTCGGTGCTCCCCGGCAAGGGCTCGGTGGTCGGCGACGCCATCGTCACCCACCCCGGCGTCGGGAAGGTGACGTTCACCGGCGGCACCAACACCGGACGCTCCATCGCGCACGCGGCAGCCGACAAACTGATGCCCGTGTCGCTGGAACTCGGCGGCAAGTCGCCGACGATCGTCCTCGACGACGCCGACCTCGACGCCGCCGTCAACGGCGTGATGTACGGAATCTTCTCGTCCACCGGGCAGAGCTGCATCGCCGGATCCCGCCTGTTCGTCGACCGCCGCATCTACGAAAAGTTCGTCGAGAAACTGGTGGCCAAGACGACCCGGCTCCGCCTCGGACCCGGCCGCGACCCCGACACCCAGGTCGGGCCGATGGTCCACCGCAAGCACCGCGACAGCGTCGCCGCCTACGTGGACCTCGCTCGCGAAGAAGGCGGCCGAGTGCTGTGCGGCGGGGCGATCCCCGACGACGAGCGACTGCGCGACGGCGCGTACTACCTGCCGACGATCATCGACGGGCTGCCCAACAATTCGCGCACCTGTCAGGAGGAGATCTTCGGACCCGTCCTGGTGGTCCTGCCGTTCGACGGCGAAGCGGACCTCGTTGCGCAGGCCAATGATTCGGTGTTCGGCCTGGCATCCGGAATCTGGACCGGCGACTACCGCCGCGCCTGGAAACTCGCCCGCCGACTCCAGGCCGGCACCGTGTGGATCAACACCTACAAGCAGTTCAGCATCTCCACGCCGTTCGGCGGCGTCAAGGAAAGCGGACTCGGGGTGGAGAAGGGGCGCAGTGGCATCGCCGCCTACTCGAGGCAGAAGAGCATCTACTGGGGCCTCGACGAGGAACCCAACCCCTGGGCAAATTGAGCGACCCGCTCGTGGGCAAATTGAGCGACCCGCTCGTGGGATAGGTCGGGCAGAAAGAAATTCCCGCCACCTCTGTACGACCTATTACTTTAGCGCTAAGATATTGAGACCTAAGCAACTGGAGGCTTGCGATGAACCAACCCATAGCCCGGCTGCGGTGCCTGCGCTCCGTCGAACTGCGCACACAGGCCAGCCTCGAATCCACCGATTTCTACTCGGAGGTGTGGGGACTGCGCGTGGTCGAACAGGGCACGAACGGTGCCTGGCTGCGGGGGACCGGTGAGCACCACCACGCGCTGCAACTGACGCAGGCCGAACGGAACGGACTCGGCCGCATCACGTTCGCCGTCGCCACACCCGCCGAGGTCGACGAGGCCGCCCGCAGGCTCGAACTGCGCGGTGTCCCGATCGTCAGCGGCCCGGGGCCGGTCGACGACCTCGGGGGCGGCTACGGCGTGAGCCTCGTAGACCCCGAGGGTCGCGTCGTCGAACTGCTCGCCGACGCGCTCGCGGTCCCCAGGCTCGGCCGCGACGACGCCGTCCCGGTGGGCGTCACGCACGTCGTCCTCAACACCGTCGACATCGACGCTGCGGTGAAGTTCTACTGCGACATCCTGGGCATGCGGGTCTCCGACTGGTCCGAGCACCAGATGGCGTTCCTGCGTTGCAACACCGACCATCACAGCATCGCGTTCAACCAGGCCGAGTGGACGTCGGTGAACCACGTCGCCTACGAGATGCCCACCGTGGACCACTTCATGCGCGGCATCGGCCGGTTGCGGCACCACGGCACCGTGCCGCTGTGGGGTCCGGGCAAGCACGGTCCCGGGGACAACACGTTCTCCTACTTCGCCGACCCGGCGGGGCTGGTGTGCGAGTACACGTCCGGCATCGCGCAGGTCGACGAGGACCGGTGGCTGTGCAAGGTGTGGCGCCGGGTTCCGGAGCTCTCCGACCTGTGGGGCACCGCGGGCCCGCCGTCCACGCAGGTCCGCGACCACATGGCCGGCGTCCCCGACCCCGGGGCGTTCGAGCGGTTCGACCTCGGGCGGGCGTCGTGACGCACGTCGTCGAATCCGGCTCCGGTCCCGCGCTGCTGATGCTGCACGGGATTGGCGGCAGCGCGGACAGTTTCGCGCCGCAGTTCGACGAACTCGCGGGGTCGCTCCGACTGCTGGCCTGGGACGCTCCCGGCTACGGCCGCAGTGAAGACCCCGGCCGTCCGTTCGACCTCGACGACTACGCCGACGCCGCCGCCGACGTGATCCGCGACCGCTGCGGGGACGCGGGGGCGCACGTCCTCGGAATGTCGTGGGGCGGCGTGATCGCCACCCGGCTGGCGCTGCGCCACCCCGGGCTCGTGCGGAGTCTGCTGCTCGGCAGTTCCACCGTCGGCTCGGGAGCGGACGGCGAAGCCGCCGACCGGATGCGTGCCCGGGCCGCGACGCTCGAGCAGCAGGGTGCGGAAGCCTTTGCCGCCGAACGGGCCCCGCGGCTACTGTCCGGGACCGCCGACGACGAACTGACCGCGAAGGCCACGGCGATCATGGCGTCGTCGATCCGGCTGCCCGGCTACGGGTACGCCGCGGAGTCGATGGCGGCCGCCGATCACACGGCCGATCTGCCGAAGATCGACGTCCCGACACTCGTCCTCAGTGGCGACGAGGACGGGGTGACCGGTGTTCCCGCGAGTCAGGTTCTCGCAGGCGGAATTCCGGGCGCCGTGTTCGTCACCATCCGCGGTGCCGGGCACCTCGCGAACCAGGAGCGGCCGGACGCCTTCGACGCCTGGGTCGAATCCTTCATCCACATCACCGAACGCCTACGCAACCACCTCTAGAGAAGGAGCACGACATGACACTCGAATACGGCACCGCCGATCTGAAGGAATTCACCGACTCGCTGATCCTCACCCGTGGCTCCCGCCACGAGGACTGGGACACCCTGGGCTTCCAGGCCAAGGCCGGCGACCAGTTCAAGCGCGCGCAGATCCGCTACGTCGGCTCCGGCGCGACCGGCAACCACGAGAACGACAACCGCACCATCGGATCGCGCGGATTCACGTTCTCCAACATGCTGCTTCCCCCCGGCGCCGAGGGCCCGGAGCACACCCACCACGACGCCGAGGAAGCCTTCTTCGTCCTCGAGGGCGAGGTGGAGGTCGGCGTCCACCGCGACGGCCAGGTGGAGAAGCGCACCCTCGGCTACCGCGACATGATCGTCGTCCCGGCCGGCGTGCCCCGCAGCCTGAAGAACAACGGCGACAAGGACGCCCTGTTCTGCGTCATCATCGGCGCGCAGAAGCCGCAGATCCCGACGTACCCCGAGACGTCGGCCATGCACGGCGTCACGCGGGACTGACCGTGAGTCTCGACGGCCGCAGCATCCTCGTCACCGGGGCGGGGCGGGGTCTCGGCCTCGCCCTGGCCCGCCGGCTCGGCGAGGACGGCGCCACCCTGTGGCTCGCCGACATCCGCGAGGACTGGGGCGAGGCCGCGGCGGAAAGCCTGCGCGCGGACGGCGTCAAGGCGCAGTTCGTGCGGGTCGATCTCCGCGATGCGGAGTCCGTCGACGCGATGGCGGCCACCGTCACCTCGGGTGGCCCGCTGTACGGCCTCGTCAACAACGCGGCCCTCGCGGACGGCGTGGGCGGCAAACCGATTCACGAACTCGACATCGACGAGTGGGACCGTGTGCTGGGCGTGAATCTGCGCGGCACGTTCCTCGTGAGCAGGGCGATCGTTCCCTCCATCATCGGGAACGGAGGCGGACGAGTCGTCACCATCGGCTCCGACGCCGCCCTGTACGGTTCGCCGCGACTCGCGCACTACATCGCATCCAAGGGCGGGGTGGCCGCGCTGACCCGCGCCATGTCCCGCGACCTCGGCCCGCACGGCATCACCGTCAACACCGTCTCGCCCGGTCTGACCGAAAGCGAATCGGCGCAGAAGGTTCCGGAGCACCGGCACGAGCTGTACCGCCTCAATCGCGCGCTCGAACGGCCGCAGCAGCCGTCGGATCTCGTCGGCGCCGTCGCGTTCCTGATGGGACCCGAGGCGTCGTACATCACCGGCCAGCAACTCGTCGTCAACGGCGGATTCGTCCTGCACTAGAGAAGGGGACCACGTCGTGGACCTGCAACTGAAAGACCGCACCCACCTGGTGACCGGCGGAAGCTCGGGAGTCGGGCTCGCCACCGTCGCGATGCTGCTCGAGGAGGGTGCCAACGTCGTCACCTGTGCCCGCGACCGCGACCGGCTCGACTCCGTGATCGCGCCGCTGCCCGGCAGCGACCGCGTCCTCACCGCGTCGTGCGACGTCCGTGATCCGGCCGCGGTCGCCGCACTGGTTGACGCCGGTGTCGCCCGATTCGGCGGCCTCGACGGTCTGGTCAACAACGCAGGCAAGTCCCGCATGGTCCCGCGCGGCGAGGCGACCCTCGACGACTGGCGCGACGAACTCGACCTCAAGTTCTCCAGCGTCCTCAACACCGTCGACGCGGCGCTGCCGGCGCTGCGCAAGTCCGACGCCGCGTCCATCGTCAACATCTCGGCGGTCCTCGCGCGCCAGCCCGAGCCGCGGCTGGTCACCACCAGCGCCGCCCGGGCCGGGCTGCTGAACCTCAGCAAGTCGCTGTCGCTGGAACTCGCGACCGACGGCATCCGCGTCAACTCGGTGTCGCTCGGCCTGGTCGACACCGGTCAGTGGCGCCGCCGCTACGAGGAATCCGGCACCGACGCCACCTTCGCCGAATGGGAGGCGGAGATCGCCCAGGACCGCGGGATCGGCCTCGGCCGGTTCGGCCGCGCCGACGAGGTGGCCGCCATGATCGTGACCCTGCTGTCCCCCCGCTCGTCCTACGTGACGGGCACCAGCCTCGACGTCTGCGGAGGCGTCGCGCGCTATGTCTGAGAGGAACACCATGTCGGTAGGAAACGGGGGCGACCTGCTCGTCCAGGTGCTGCGCGAAGCCGGTGTCGACACCGTCTTCGGCATCGTGAGCGTGCACAACCAGCCCCTCGTGCAGGCGGTCGCCAAGCACCTGCGGTTCGTGCCGGTCCGGCACGAGGCCACCGCGGTCAGCGCCGCCGACGGATACGCCCGGGCGACCGGGGGACTTGGCTGTGCGCTCACGAGCACCGGGACGGGCGCCGGTAACGCGGCCGGGTCGCTGATCGAATCGCTCAGCGCCGGAACGTCGGTGCTGCACGTGACGGGCAACGTCGAGAGCCGGTACCTGGGATCGGGTCGCGGGTTCATCCACGAGACCAAGGATCAGCTGGGGATGCTGACGGCGACGTCGAAGCACGCCGCCACCATCCTCGACACGGACAGCGCCGGAAAGGTGTTGCGGGAAGGCATCGCCGCCGCACTCGCCGCGCCCGGCGGGCCGTCGAGCATCGAATGGCCCATCGACCTGCAGTACGCGGAGCACGTCATCGACGTGGTCGAGCCGGTCGTCGAACCGCTGCGCACGCCGGACGTCGACGACTTGGCCGTCGCCTTCGCGCTGCTGCGGTCGGCGGAACGCCCGGTGATCTGGGCGGGCGGCGGCGTCGCCACGGCCGGTGCCGAGCTGACCGCACTGGTGGAGCAGTGGGGAGTCCCGTTGCTCACCAGCAACTCCGGGCGCGGCGCCGTGCCGGAGGACCACCCGCTGTGCATCGGCAACTACGGCAACACCCCGGCTGGGCGCGAACTCCTCGCCGACGCCGACCTGCTGCTGTCGCTGGGCACCCACTTCCGGTCCAACGAGACCGGCGACTACTCGATGCCCGTCCCCGCCGTGCACGTGCAGGTCGACCTCGACGCCGCCGCGATCGGACGGGTCTACCCGGCGCAGGCCGGGGTGACCGCCGACGTCGCGACGTTCCTGCGGTCGCTGTCCGAACTGGCCCCGGTCGACGCGTCGTGGACCGAGCGTGGCCGGGCGACAAGGGAACTGGTCCGCACCCGGCAGCGCGCCGGACTCGGCGACCACGCCGTGCTGTGCGACGCCGTCCGCGCCGCGTTCCCGAAGGACTCCGTGATCGCCCGCGACGTCACCATCGCGTCCAGTTCCTGGGGTAACCGGCTGCTGCCGATGTTCGACCCCAGGTCCAACGTCTTCCCCCGCGGCGGCGGCATCGGGCAGGGCCTGGGCATGGCCATCGGTTCCGCACTGGCCGACGAGACCCGCCCCACCCTGGCGCTGGTCGGCGACGGCGGCCTGGCCGTCCACTTCGGCGAGATCCTCACCATGGCGCAGGAGAAGCCGTGGCTGGTGCTGCTCGTGTTCAACGACGGCGGGTACGGTGTGCTGCGCAACATGCAGCAGGGCGGCGGCGAAGACACCTACGCCGTCGATCTCGTCACCCCCGACTTCCCGTTGCTGGCACAGTCGATCGGCGTGCCCTACCTGCGGATCGGCGGCGCGGCCGAGGCGCACAGCGTGCTCGCTGACGCCGTGTCCCGGCAGGCCCCCGTGATCGTCGAGGTCGACCTCGCCGCCTACGGCGACATGCCGGCACCGTTCACGCCGCCCGTGACGGTGCCAGGAAAGGGTGCACAGTGACCACGGTCGCCGTCTGCGGCGGCGGCATCGGCGGACTCGCCACGGCCATCGCCCTCCGCAAGTTCGGCCTCGACGTCACGGTCTACGAGCAGACGAGGCAGTTCGCCCGCGTCGGCGCCGACATCAACCTCACCCCCAACGCGGTCCGGGCGCTCGACGGTCTCGGTGTCGGGCCGGCGATCCGCGACTCCGCCGCCCGGCCGCAGTTCCGGATCAGCCGCACGTGGGACACGGGAGCCGAGACGTCCCGGCTGCCGATGGGCGACAGCGCGGAACAGCAGTACGGCGCACCGCAGTTGACCATGCACCGCGGCGACCTGATGACCGCGCTCGAGAACCGGCTGCCGTCGGGGTCCGTCGAAATGGGCCGCCGGGTCGCCGGCGTCGCGGACGGGCGCATCGAGTTCACCGACGGCAGTGCGGTTTCCGCGGACGTGATCGTCGGTGCCGACGGCATCCACTCCGCGGTCCGGACCGCGCTCCTCGGACGGGAACAGCCGACATTCACGGGAGTCGTGGCGTTCCGCGCCGTCGTCCCCACCGAACGCGTCGGCAACCTGCCGAACCTCGACTGCTTCACCAAGTGGTGGGGCCCCGACAGTGCGACGCAGATCGTGACATTCCCCCTCAACCAGGGCAAGGACATCTTCGTCTTCGCCACCTGCGGCCAGGAGGAGTGGACCGAGGAATCGTGGACCACACCCGGTTCCGTCGCCGAACTGCGGGAGCTGTACCGCGACTTCCACCCCGAGGCGCGGGCGCTGCTCGACGCGTGCGACGGCGTCCTGAAATCGGCTCTCTACGTTCGGGACCCGCTGGCATCGTGGACCGACGGCCGCTCCGTGCTCCTCGGCGACGCCGCGCACCCGATGATGCCGTTCATGGCGCAGGGCGCAGGCATGGCGATCGAAGACGCCGTCGTCCTGTCCCGCTGCCTGAGTCTGTTCGACGACCCCGCGGTCGCCCTGCAGACCTACCAGGACACGCGACTGCAGCGGACCTCCCGCATCCAGCGGGGCTCCCGGTCCAACGAGTGGCTGAAGGTCGCGGGCAACGGCGACTGGGTCTACGAATACGACGCCTGGCAGGTGCCGTTGGAATTGGCCGCGGCCTGAACGGACGCATGATCGGCGCGACGCCGCCGGACACCTACGGGTTGTCCGGTGGCGTCGACGTCTATGTCGAGGCATCGCCGCCGTACCCGCGTGATCTTGCGCGCCGCCGCGGTCCCGAGAAGGCTGGATCTCACGACACCGCGACGTGATCGGAGCCAGGGATGGACACCACGATTACCGAGATCGCTCCCGACATCTACCGGCTGTCCACGTATCTGGACGAGCCGAACCTGATCATGAACCAGTTCGTCGTCGACGGTGAGGAACCGCTGCTGTTCCACGCCGGTCAGCGTGCGCTGTTCCCGGTCGTGTCCGAGGCGGTCGGCCGGCTGATTCCCCTCGACAGGCTGCGGTGGATCACGTTCGGCCACGTCGAGGCCGACGAGTGCGGCGCGATGAACTCGTGGCTGGCGGCCGCGCCGAACGCGGAGGTCGCGCACGGGGCGATGGGCTGCTTCGTGCAGGTCAACGACCTGGCCGATCGCGCGCCGCGTCCCCTGCAGCACGGCGACGTGCTGGAGACGGGCAGCAGGCGAGTCCGTCACCTCGATACCCCGCACGTGCCGCACGGGTGGGACGCCGGGCTGATCTTCGAGGAGACGACGCAGACGCTGTTCTGCGGCGACCTGTTCACCGCGTTCGGCCATCACCCCACGACCACCGAGGAAGAGATCGTCGGCCCGGCCATCGCGGCCGAGGACATGGGGAGCGCGACGTGCCTGACGCCGGCGCTCGGGCCCACGATCCGGGGGCTCGCCGATCTGAAACCGCTGCTGCTGGCGCCGATGCACGCGCCGGTGTTCACCGGTGACTGTGTGCGGAGTCTGCAGGATCTCGCGCAGGCGTACGAGGAGCGGATGGCGGCCGAGGCCGCGCGGTACCGCGAAGCCGAATAGCCGACCCGGAAATTTCCCCTCGACTGTGGCGCAGAATACATCTTAGTGCTAAATTATTGAGCACTAAGGAACTATGCCTTCGGGTCGAGCTTGGGAGTGAGCGATGACAACAGACGCAGACACCGTCCCCATGATGGTGCGTCAGATGCGGGTCGAGTCCTCGGGCGTCGTCTCGCTCCGCCTCGAACGGCAGGACGGCGGCACGGTCGACCGGTGGACGCCGGGCGCCCACCTGGACCTGCACCTGAACCGCGGGACGATCCGTCAGTACTCCCTCTGCGGAGACCCCGACGACAAGACCGGGTACCGCGTCGCGATCCTCCACGAGGTGACCGGCCGAGGCGGCTCCCGGCACGTCCACGAGACGCTGCGGCCCGGCGACAGTCTGTCGGTGAGCGCACCTCGCAACAACTTCGAACTCCTGCCGTCGCCGCGCTATGTGTTCATCGCCGGCGGCATCGGCATCACGCCGATCCTCGCGATGATCGGCGAGGCCGAACGCATGGGTGCCGAATGGGAACTGCACTACGGCGGCCGCGCCCGCTCGTCGATGGCGTTCCTCGACGAGCTGTCCCCGTACGGCGACCGCGTCCACGTCGTCACCGAGGAGGCCGACGGCATCCTCGACCTCGACGGCATCCTCGGCACCGCCCGCGCGGAGACCCTCGTCTACGCCTGTGGCCCCGAGGGACTGCTCGGCGCGGTCGAGGGGTATGCCGGCTCCTGGCCGGACGGCGCGATCCGGCTCGAACGGTTCAAGGCCAAGGAGATCCCCGCCGACACCCTCGCCGGCGACCGTCCCGTCCGCGTGATCTGCGAACGATCCGGCATCTCCGCCACCGTCGCCCCCGACCGGACCATCCTCGACACCCTCGAGGAGTCCGGCGTCGACGTCCCCAACTCCTGCCGCGAAGGCATCTGCGGGACCTGCGAAACCCGTGTCCTCGCCGGCACCCCCGACCACCGCGACTCCCTGCTCTCCAGCTCCGAGCAGGAGTCCGGCACCACCATCATGATCTGCGTTTCCCGCGCCCGCTCCGACGAGCTCGTGCTGGATCTCTAGAAGGGAAGAACCATGAGCCTGTATCTGCAACCACGCCAGTCCGGCGCGGCGCCCACCCCGTACGAACGGAAACTGGCCGGTGCGATCGAAGAGGTCTTCGGCACCGGGGTGCACCACCTCGAAGGCCTGGTGAAGGGCCTGAACGCCCTCGGAATCCACAGTCCCGGCGGCGACGCCTGGACCACCGACACTTTCACGGACGAGATCCGACGGATGGGGGCCTGACCATGGTGAACCGACTGCACAAGGCGGCACTGACCGGCGACGAGATCTTCGCGACCGGGATGCGCGACCAGTGGCACGCGGTGTGCCCGTCCGACTTCGTCGCGCGCGGAGACATGAAGAAGATCCGCCGCCTCGGCGAGGACTGGCTGCTGTTCCGTCAGTCCGACGGCACCCTCCGCATGCTCGCCGACCGCTGCCCGCACCGCGGCGCTCCGCTGTCGCAGGGGCAGCACCTCGGCGACCGCGTCGCCTGCCAGTACCACGGTGTGCAGGTGGACGGCGGCGGCACCGTCGTCTCCGTCCCCGGGATGCCCGGCTGCAACCTCGAAGGCAAGCGGCTGGTGACCAGCCTCCCCGTGCGGGAAGTGGCCGGCGCCGTGCTCGCCTGGTTCGGCACCGACCCCGACGCCGAACCCGCACCCCTCGAACTGCCCGAGCGCCTCACCGACGACGGCATCTCGCACTTCCTCTGCTACGCGGAGTGGAAGGCGCCGTGGCGGTTCACGCTGGAGAACCTGCTCGACCCGATGCACGGGGCGTTCCTGCACCGCGAATCCCACTCGATGTTCGGCGGGGAGACGTCCGCGAAGTTCCGGATCCGCGAAACCGACCGCGGATTCTTCTTCGAGAAGACCGACCAGCGCGGCGTGAACTTCGACTGGGTCGAATTCTGCCGGACAGGCATCGACTGGGTGGACCTCGAGATCCCGTACCCGCCGACCGCGGGCCCGGGCGGGTCGTTCGGCATCGTCGGCATGGGAACTCCGATCGACGCCGAGACCACCGCGGTGTTCTTCTGGCGCTACCGCCGCGTCGAGGGCTGGGAGCGCGACGTCTGGCGGTTCCTGTACCGCACCAAGCTCGAAGAACGGCACTGGGTGGTGCTCGAGCAGGACCGCACCATGCTCGAGGCGATGGCATTCGACGCGGACCAGGCGGAGAACCTGTACCAGCACGACCTCGGCGTCATCCGGCTCCGCAGGCTCTACCGGGCGCAGGCCGAGGCCCAGGCGAAGGCGCTTCAGGAGGCGTAGGGTCGCGCGGGTTGACTCGAGTGAAATGTCAACTAAGAATGTGTGACGGCCGACACGTGGGCGCCGGCCGGGTGCGAGGAGGCGCGAGCGGTGCTTACGAACGGTGACGATCGGGGTCGGCTCGCGCTGGTCGAAGCGGCGGGGCGGTGCTTCGCCGAACTGGGGTACGAGCGCACCACCGAGGCGGTCATCGCCGCTGCTGCCGGAGTGTCCGAGGCCGAATTCCGCGCCCGGTTCGCGTCCCGCGACGACGCCTTCCGTGCCGTCGCAGCCGAAGTGTTCGACACGTTCGTCGAGGCTCAGCGCATCCCGGTCCCGCCGGACGCGGACCCCCGCAGCGTCCTGCGCGCCGCCACCGCGGCGTTCATCGAGACCGTCTACAGCAGCGGCCGCCTGTTCACGATGGTCGAGGACCGCGCGGCCGTCGACCCCGTGATCGGCGAACAACTCGAGGCGGCACACAACCGGATTCTCGGCCGGTACATCCGGTTCATCGAACGGCTCAACGAGGCCGGGATCGCGACGCCGTGCGCCGAACCCGCCCAACTCGCCCGCAAACTGGCCGAGGCGCAGTGGACGGGTGCGGCGCGCCTGATCGGTGCGTCGCCGGACGAGCAGCGACGCTTCATCGTGGAGATGACGGCGGCCTCCGAACGATTCATCGGATTCGGTGAGGTCGCCGATCTGACCGCCCGCACGGCCAGCTGAGTTTCCGCTCAGGCGGTGGGGGCCTGGTTCTCGACGATCGAGTGCTCGAGCTTGCGGAGCAATTCGGCCAGCGCCGCCTGATCGTCCTTCGACATCCCGCTGAGGATCTGGGACTCGTTGGCGAAGTGGGCCTCCGCGACCTTCTCGATCACCCGCAGGCCCTCGTCGGTGAGTTGCGCGTGCACGATGCGGCGGTCCTCGGCGTCGCGCTCCCGCTGCACGAGTCCCGCCTTCTCGAGACGGTCGACGCGCAGTGTCACACCCCCGGTAGTGACGAGGGCGGACTCCGCCAACTGTCCGGACGTCATCCGGTACGGCGGACCCGAACGTCGGAGGGCGGCCATGACGTCGAACGACGCCATGTTGATGCCATGCTCCTCGAACACCGCCGCGAGGGACGACTGGTACCGCAGATACGAACGGTGCAGGCGGCCCAGCACTTTCAGCGGACTCACATCCAGGTCCGGCCACTGGTGGGCCCACTGGTCGACGATGTCGTCGACGGCATCGCGATCTGGAACGGGGCGTTGCGTCACCGGGCGCACCTCCTGGATTCTCGAGGGTCTCATCTGTTTAGTACCAAGATATCGAAACGAGCATAGGTGACGGCGACGCTCCGCGGGTCCCCGTCGATTGCTCGAAACGGGGACCCGCGGCGCGGCCGGACGTCAGTGCCGTCAGTGGCCCGCGACCGCCGCGACGGCGTCGATCTCGGCGATGGCGCCGTAGGGGAGGCTGCTCACCTCGAGGAACGTGCGTGCGGGACGCGGCTCGTCGAAGATGCGCTCGAACTGGCGGTTCGCCTCCTCGCGCAGCGACAGGTCGGTGACGTAGTAGGTGAGCTTGACGACGTCCTGCAGCTGCCCGCCGACGGTCGCGAGGCGATCGACCATGCGGTCGACGGCGGCGTCGAGCGCCTCGGTGCGGCCCGGGACGGCGGTGCCCTCGGCGTCGACGGACAGTGCGCCGGAGACGAACGCCAGTCCGCCCGCGACCACGGCCGGGCTGTAGGGGTGGTGGGCGGTGACTTCGGTGAGGGACATGGAGGCTCGCTTTCTCGGGGGGCTGCTCCGGCCACTATATCTTAGCGCTAAACTAATTGACAGGGTCTGGGAAGCGAAGTCCGACCGAACTCCTGGCGCGACGGACCGCCGAGGACGAGATTGAGGGCATGACGAATTCGAACCAGACCATGAAGGCAGTCTCCTACTCGTCCTACGGCGGTCCCGAGGTGCTCGAGATCCACGACGTGCCGGTACCCGAGCCCACCGGAAACCAGGTGCGCCTCCTCATCAGGGCCGCTGGCGTCAACCCGATCGACTGGAAGCTGCGGTCGGGATCGATGGCCGAGGTGATGTCGGTGCAGTTTCCGAAGATCCCGGGCAGCGAAGTGGCCGGCGTGGTCGACGCGGTCGGTCCGGACGCGACCGGTGTGCTGGTGGGCGACGACGTGTTCGGCTGGTCCGACACCGGCGGCTACGCCGAATACGCGCTCGCCTCGATAGTCGTGCCGAAGCCGAGTGGGCTGAGCTGGACGGACGCCGCCACCATTCCCGTCGCCGGCGAGGCCGCCACTCGGGGACTCCGGCTCCTGAAGCTGAAGTCCGGTGAGACGCTGCTGGTGAACGGTGCGTCGGGTGCGGTGGGAACCATTGCGGCGCAACTGGCGCTGGACGCGGGAGTCACCGTGATCGGCACCGCGAGCGAGAAACACCACGACACGCTGCGGGAGCTGGGCGTGACCCCCACGACGTACGGCGAGGGACTGGCGGACCGGGTGCGTGAACTCGCCCCGAACGGCGTCGACGCCGTCCTCGACCTCGGCTTCGGCGGACTCGAGGTGGCGATGGAACTGCGCGGGGGCACCGACCGGATCGTGACGCTGTCGGACGGTGCCGCGTTCGGGCTGGGAATCACCTTCTCGTCCGGCAACGCCGGCGACCGCAGCGCGGAGACACTGCGCAGGCTGGGCGCCCTCGTCGTGGACGGGAAGCTGGCCCTCCCGCCGGCCCGGACGTTCCCGCTGGCCGAAGCGGCCGACGCGCAGCGCGCCGGCGAGAAGGGTGGCAGCCGCGGGAAGCTCCTCCTCGTGCGCTGACGCGCCCGTGAGTACTTATTAACCGCCCGTGGTTAACAAGTACTCACGGGTCAGGCGGTGGTGGCCAAGGCGGCGGCGAGACCGAACGGAACGGCCATCACCACCACCTCGACGATCGCGCGCCGCAGGGACCCTTCCGCGGTGATCCGGTGCGCGGCGGCCTGGACGACCCACGTTCGCCGCCACCACCAGCCGAGCCCGAGAAGCGCCGCCAACGCCACCGCCTTGGCGAGCACGATGCGGCCGTAACCGGTGTCGAACAGGGGCGTCACCCCACCCAGCCGGACCGCGGCGTCGATCACACCGGTCGCGGTCAGCAGCCACACGCACCGCCACGCGACGACGGAATAGCGCGGCAGCCACGACGACCAGTCCCCACGCGACCGGAGCATCAGGGCGAGCGCGGCGAGGAGTCCGAACCACACGGCGGCGGACAGCGCGTGGACGACGTCGAGGACCGAGCCGAGGACCTGCTGCGACATGTGGCCGGTGATCGGCCGGGCCACCAGGGCCAGTGCCGCGAGCACCAGCACCGGGACGGGAAGCCGGGCGTCGCTGCGACGGAACGCGACCGCCGACCACACGGTGGCCGCGGCCGTGCACACGAGAACGGCGAGGTCGACGCGTCCCGCACTGATCTCGGTCACGTAGGCACCGAACCGCCCGACCGACAGCTCGGACAACCCCAGGGCGTCGGCCTCCGCCGCCGTCATCGACAGCAGCACGGCCTCGGCGAGCATCCACGCGCCGGCGACCGCGGTCGACAACCGCCACAGCCGTTGGTCCCGCAAGAGGGGACGGCTGTCCGCCCGACTGCACCAGCCCAGCGCGGCGAGTCCGAGGACGACCGAACCGAGCACCAGGCACAGCGCCCGGACAGCGCTCGACGGCGACGGGTCTTCCGGTTGCGCCAGCGCCCAACCGCACGCGACCCCGACGAGCGACGTGGGTACGGCGAACAGCAGCCAGGACTGTCGCGCCGCACCCACCGTGCTCAGTTCTCGCCGCGAGGCTTGCGAAGCGCGAACCACAGCCCGCCGCCGAACACGAGCACACCGGCAACAATGAACGGCCACAGCGGAACTCCGCCACTGCCGGATTCACCCGAGCTGTCGGCCGCGGCGCCGGGTGTGCCCGACCCCTCCTGGGTGAGGGTGAACGTGCGGGTCCCGCTCACCGGATGCCCGTCGGCGGAGGTGACGCGAAACGCGACGGTGTACACGCCTGCCGGTCCCAGCTCGCCGAGTTCGGCACTGACCGTGGGCCCTTCGACGACCGGGTCGCCCTTTGTCCACAGGTTCCCGTCGGGTCCCACCACGGTCAGCGACGCGAACGATTCCTGCAGCGCCTCGTTGAACGTGACGCTCACCCGTTCCGGGCCGGACGCGATTTCCGCGCCGTTCTCGGGGGTGGAGCTGATCACGACGGAATGGGCGAGAGCGGTGCCGGCGCCGAGCATGCTCGCGAGCATTGTCAGCAGTCCGACCGCGATCACCTTCACCGACGTGAAAGTGGTGTGTCGTCTCATTTTCGACGGCTCCGGACCATCGCGCCGAGACCGAGCGCCGCACCGAGTGCGCCCAGGACCAGGGCGATGCCGCCGAGCCAGCGGGCGGTGTCGTCGGTGCCGGACGCCGTCGTCTCGGTCTCCTCGGACGTCGTGGCGCCGCCGGCGTCGTGGCTGTGATCTTCACCGCTCGCCGCGGCGAGGGTGAGGGTGGGGGCCGGCTTGTCGGGCTCCGCGCCATCGGGGCCTTCCGCCTGATCCCAGTTGACGACCTCCCCGTCGCTGTACGTCTGGGTGGCCGGGAACGACACGTCTTCCTGCTCCGGCAGCGGTCCGGCGGACAGCTCGAACTGCTGGAACTGCCCGGGCGCGACACCGACACCGGGGTCGGCGGACCACGTCACAGACTTCGCGACCTGGGACGTCGGGTCCTTCTCGACGACGGACGTCCACCCCGGCATCGGTGTGGTGCGGGCCGACTTCAGGTCGGGGAGCGTGACGGTCAGCTTGGTGGTGGACGCCGTCTCGGACTCGGTGGGAACGCGGAACGTCAGGACGGAGTAGCCGCCCTGCTCGGCGCCGGGGGCGACGACGGTCACGTGGGCGGCGGCCACACCGGCCGCGAGGAGCATGGCGCCACCGGCCGCACCGGCCGTGAAAAGGGCACGGGAAACGAGGGAATTCATCAAAGGTCCTTTGAAAGGTCTGAAGGGAGAAATGGTGAGAATCAGACCAGGACCGGTGGGCCGCGACGCGAAATGCTCGCGCGCAGCAGGGCGTCCACGGGATTCGCGGGACGCGCGGGGAGGTGCGCCGTTCTTGCTGCCGAGACGGGCTGCGGTTCACCGCGCAGAACCACCCGCCAGACGTGGACGAGGGGACCGTACAGCCGCTCGGCGTTGGCGATCAGCAGCGCGCAGACGACGGTGGCGGCCGCGTGCGCGGCGACCATCGGCACGGCGGGGACCGCCGAGTGCAGGTGCGAGGTGAGCGTGAGCGCGAAGTGCGCGGCAACCTGGCCGGCGCCGAGGGCCGCCACGAGTGCGAGCGGTCCGTGGAAGCGGGCGGGCAGTTGTGCGGTGACCGCGCCGACACCGCTGCACGTGACGAGCAGCAGGGTCAGGGCCGCGGATTCGGGAAGGCCGCCCCCGCCGATGCCGTGCGCCGCGACCGCGAGACCGGCGACGAGCGCACCGACCGCCGACCCACGAAGGGTAGCGGTCGCGGCGGGGCGGGCGGGGGACATCGAGTGGTCGGGTCGTTCAGCGCACGCCGAGGCGGGCGAGGAGATCGGCTTCGACTCCGTCGAGTTCGGACGAGATGGCGTGATGGGCGGCCTTGCGGCGGGCCTGCGGCATCTGCTCGGCCGCGCGGACGGCGGTGTTGAGATCACTGAGGCGGTCGCGGATGGCGGCGGCGAACTTCTGCGTCTCCGCGTCGTCCGGCTTCTGGGCGAGGATCTCCGTGGTGGTGCTTTCGGCACCGGCGATGCGGGCGCTGAGCTTGGCGCCGTGCCCGGTGAAGTTGGCGAGCTGGTCGACGTCGACACCCATCCGGTCGGCACGCCGGGCGTCGATCTGCCCGCGCACGACGGTGGCGGCGCGGTAGGCGATCGGCAGCAGCACCGGTGTCAGCAGTCGAGCGACACCGAGGTACTTGCGGACGGCGGCGACCGTGAAACCCTTCTGGGCGGCGGCCTTCTCCTCGGCCTTCAACGCAGCGATCTGAGCCTTCTCGACCTTCTTCAGCGACCTCAGTTCGGCGGCCTCGAGCTTGCGCCCGGCCTTCGCGGCATGCTTGTCGCGTTTCCGTTCGTTCTTCGCGCTCAGCTTCGCCTCCACTCCAGCCTTGTGCCGGAGTGCCTTGGCTTCCGCCTTGCGGGTGGCTCGGGACTTACGTTTCTTCAACAACCCCATCGAAAAGACCCCTTTTCCTGGTGTTTCAGCGGAGCCCACGCTACCAACTGCATCCGGTGCTTCGGGATCAGCCTAGGGGAGCACATAATCTTCGTCATCGTGTGTTCCCATATCGGTCAGCAATCAGAACCCGACGCCTCTCCCGGAAAGGTGTCGGGGACGGTGATCGATGCCAGCGCCCTGACGCGGTGCCGCCACCGGGTGCACCTCGACGCGGCGTTCCCCGAACAACTCGCGGCCGCGCCGGAGGACCCGGGCGTCCGCCAGCGCCAGGATGCTGCCGCCGCCAAACGTGACGAGGTCCGCCGGACCCTCACCGAGCACGCACCGGAACGGTGGGTGCAGATCGACACCGAGCAGAGCCTGCGCCGGCGCGCCGAGGACACCCTCGCCGCATGCGAGGCGGGCGTGGACCGCATCTGGGGAGCCGTGCTCCCGCTCGACCGCGACGCCGGCCGGAGGGCGCGCTGCGAGATTCTGCTCCGCGACGAGGACCGCGGTGGGTACATCCCGGTGATCGTCGTCAACCACAAGGTCACCGATCCCGGCCGCGGCGCGGTGACGTCGGGAATGTTCGAGTGGAAACCGCAGGAGGACGTGGCGCGGAAGCCCCGCAGCCAGGTCCGCGACCAGATGCGCGTCGCGCAGGTGTACCGGATGCTCGAGCGGCACGGGCTGGCGAGTCCCGCCCTGGTGGCCGGCGCCATCGGTTACGGCTCCGACGTCATCTACGTGCACGACCTCACCACCATCCTCGACGACTACGACGAACGCTTCGCCGACCGGCTCGCCGTCGCACGCGGGGAATCGGCGACCGTGCCGTCGAGGATCGGCGAATGCCGGTYCTGCCCGTGGTGGCCCGGGTGCGAGGAACAGCTGACACAGACGCACGACGTGAGCCTGGTGGCCACGGGGTCGCGCGCCGACATGCTGCGCGACGCGGGCTGCCACACCATCGACGACCTCGCCGCATGGGACCGCGAACCCCTCGAGGACTGGCCGCACGGCGCGTTCGAGGACGCCGTCGTCACCGCCAAGGCCTGGCTCGCGGGGGCGCCGCTGGTGCGACGCTTCCCCGAGATCCGGGTGACGCGCGCCGACGTCGAGGTCGACGTCGACATGGAGAGCTACCAGGAGCACGGCGCCTACCTGTGGGGGACACTGCTCAACGTGGACGGGGTGTCCGCGTACCGGCCGTTCGTCAGCTGGGACCCGGTGCCGACGCAGGACGAGGCCCGGTCGTTCGCGGAATTCTGGACGTGGCTGATGGCCGAGCGGGAAGCGGCGGCCCTGAGCGGCAGAACCTTCGCCGCCTACTGCTATTCGCGGTCCGCCGAGGACAAGTGGTTGCTGGACTCCGCCCGCCGGTTCGCCGGGACGCCCGGCATCCCCACCGAAGCCGAGATCCGCGAATTCATCGACAGCCCACAATGGGTCGACATCTACCAGGCGATCAGCGACCAGTTCATCTGCCCCGGCGGCAAGGGCCTCAAGAAGATCGCCCCCGTCGCCGGATTCCGGTGGCGCGACGCCGACGCCGGCGGCGAAGCATCCATGAGCTGGTACCGCGAAGCCGTCGGCTACGACGGCGAACCCGACCTCACCCAGCGCGAACGACTGCTGCAATACAACGAGGACGACGTTATCGCCACGAAAGTACTGCGCGAATGGATGTCGGATCGGGCCGAGAACGAGATCCCGCTCGCATCCGACCTCTAGGCTGCAATGCAGGGCCCGATTCGGTAGGGGTGGTCAGGTGGAGGTGCCGAAGACATCCACGACGCTGCGGTTCGCGCTGCTCCTCACCGCCGCGGGCGGCTTCCTCGACGCCTACACCTACATCAGCCGCGGCGGCGTCTTCGCGAACGCCCAGACCGGCAACGTCATCCTCATGGCCATCGACCTGTCCGAGCGGCACTTCCACGCCGCACGCGCACACCTGTGGCCGATCCTCGCGTTCATCGTCGGAGTCGCATTCGCGCACCTGCTCAAGGGCGAACTCGCCCACAGCGTCTTCGACCACCCGATCCGGATCGCGATGGTCGCGCAGATCGTCGTCCTCGTCGCGGTCGCGTTCGTCCCCCCGGACGTCCCCAACGCGCTCGTCACCGTGCCCATCGCGTTCGTCGCGGCCATGCAGTTCGGCCTGTTCCGCACCATCGGATCGCTGTCCTACATCGCCGTCGCCACCACCGGCAACCTCATGCGCTTCACCGAGGCGGCGTACGCCGGATTCATCGAGAAGATCCCCGAATCGCGGCGGCACACCCGGGTGTACGCAGCCATCGTGAGCAGCTTCGCGGGCGGCGCCGTCCTCGGCGCCTTCGCCACCCGCTACTTCGGCGGATCCGCCGCCTGGATCCCCGCGGCCCTCCTCATCGTCGCCCTCATCCTGTTCTACGTCGACGACGTGCGGCGCCGCCGCCTGTGAGCGGTTGACGAGTCCAGGGACTCCTTACGCACGCACGGGCGGCGAAGCCGCCTACTCCGAATTCGCGGGCCCGATCCACTCCGGATACTGGACGRCGACCGGCATCGTCGGCGGCTCGAAACCGGGAGGCGGAACGAGGTTGCCGGACGCATTCGCGGCGAATGCCGGGAACTGCTGCTGCCACCAGTCCGTGCACCCCTGAGGAATGACATCACCGTCCAGCCGGCGCAGGTAGTGGAGCTTGGTGATCTTCCAGCCCTCGAACACATTCCACGTCGGCACCCGATTCGCACGAGCGTCCTGCTGGGCAGGGTCGGTGTCGGGAATTCCCGGCTGCCCCGGGTCGGCGGCGGTCCGTTCCAGCTCGACACGGAACGCCGCATTCAATGGATTCAGGGTGATGTTTGGGCGCGGCTCGGAAAAGAGCTCGTAACTACATACCGTGGCCGCCACTCTTGAATCCGTGGTTGCAAAGTCGGCGATGTACACGAAGTTCGTTCCCGCAGCCTGGCTGGTGTCCTCAGGTTCTCGCCAGGTGAGGAACTCCTCCTTGTCGCGATCACCTTGTCTCGCGGGGCCGCCGACAGCACTTTCATATCCGGGATACGAGTTGCTCAGGCCTACATAGGACGTGAGTTCTCCCGCCTCGTAGGCCGCGCGTACGAGTTCGGCGCTCCGGTTGGACACGTCGACATCGGATCCGCCAGACCAGACGTTGGAGTACAAGACCGTGGTCTCTGCCGGAGGAGGCGGATCCGGTTCAGGTGCAGTTTCCTCGGCGCAGCTGGTCGACAGAAGAACCACCGTTCCCAAGGTGAGTGCGAAACCCGCGCGATCAACCATCGTTGCGTACCACGTCGTCGTAACCGTTTCGGATACGTTCCCCGTTCCCGTCGGCCGGATCGCCGAGGTTGCTGAACATGGTTTGGAGAGGATCCTTTCCGTAACCTTTCATCTCGGCATTCGAACGGAGGTCCTCCCAAGACAGGAGGTCGCCAGACGAATCGAATGCCCAGGGGTAATCCCCTCGGAAGCTCGCGGGAAGCTCCGGCGTCGCTTGAAGAATGTTGTAGTAGTCGCGGTAGAAGTCCGGAGCTTCCAGGGCGACGGAGGGTGCCGGCCCCGGCGCCTTGCCGATGACGGCGTCTTTCAGGGGGTCGCCGCCCGCGTCGATCATGGTGTTGATGAATTCCCCGCCGGGAAGGCGGTCCAGGCCTACGGAGCCGATGCTGGTGAGAGCGCCGTATGCCGCCGCTTTGCGGTCGTAGATTGCCTGCGCCTGCTCGGCCTTGTCGCTGTAGCTGTCCTCGGTCGAGAGGAGTAGTCCCCTGTCCATGAGGCCGTGGATTCGGCCTGCGGTGGAGAGGTCGCCACCGGCCAGGGGTGCCGCGGGGTCGTGTGCGTACCGGCCCTCCGCGGCAAGGATTTCCTGCATCGAGGACTGGGTGAAGTGTGTTCCGGCCTCGGGGTCGGTGTTCATCACGGCGAATACGTTCGACGAGCCGCCGAAGTGGTTGTTGTCGGCGGGGTCTGCCCAGGTGCCGATGTCGAAGCCGGGGTTTTCTGGTCGGCCGGCGCCCGCGAGGTCGCTGATGTACGGACTCATGCTGTGGGACATGGTCCGAAGAAGGTCCGGGTTGACCTCTCCGACGGATTGCCCGTCGGTGCCGGGTATTCCCCGGAGCGTGTCCCAGTCGGTACTCATGTTCTCGGCGAGGGCTGACATGATCTGCCCGCTGCGTGTCGCGGCTTCGACGTCGGCCGGGTTGCGGGGGTCCTCGACAGTGGCCTCTGCGTCGTCGAACCGGAACATCGAGGCTGCTGCTTGCCCGTTGTCGGACCAGTTGTGAGTGAGGACGTCGCGCACCAGATTCTGGCCGGTGTCGGGCTGGGTGACCGCGTGCTGGACGGCGATCTTGTCGTCGCCGACGGCGGTGAAGATGCCTTCGGTGATCGCCGTGTTCTCGGTTCCCCGGCCGTCGACCGTGAAGTACTCGAACTTGTGGTTCGGGTTCTGTTCGTGCGCGACCTGGGCGTCGAGGTACTGGCGACCGACCTCCAGGAGGTGCTGATCGAGGCTGCTGCCGCTCTTGTACTGCTCATCGCCTGCCTGGACGATGTCGGCGATCGCCTGGTTGTCGGCGACTCCGTTCAGTTCGACGCTGGATGCACCGGTGGGCCCGACCATCTTGAAACCGCGGGTCACGAGATCGTCCCGGGTCAGCGATTCGACCATCTTGTCGGGTAGCAGGTTCAGGCCGCCGGTCGTCGGCACCTGCGAGTCGCCCTTGACGGTGGCCGTGATCTTGTCGTTCGACACGATCTGAAGCGAGTTCGCCAGGGCACGCGCAGAGTCCGGAGGCAGCTTGTCCATGATCTGCTGGATCTCCTGTGGACTCTTTCCGTCCAGTGACCGGCTGACCTGATTCAGATACTCCATCTGCGACGCAGGGATCGTCGCGGCGTTGCCGGAGTTCACGGCGTCGAGCTGCTCGGGGGTCAGTTCCCCGGCCTCGGTCAGTCTCTGGACCTGCTCGGGATTCAATCCGGCGGGGTCGGAGACGAGTTGCGTACCGTCGGACACACCCTGATCGGAGCCCAGCGCCGCGGCTGAGGTGAACGTTGCCCGCAGCCCGTCGCGAGCGGAAGCGAGTGCGTCCCTGACGGTTGCGTCGGCAGTTTCCGTCGCGGACGCGGCGTCGGCGATGTCGCGTTGCCACCCGGTCATGTCGTTCACGCGATCGTTGTCGGGATCGGGGGTCCCGGGATCGGTGACCGTCAGGTCGTCGGCTACGCGGAAACCCGCAGACTCGGCGGCCACGATCGCCATCCGCGCCCGCTGCAGGGGTGCGTCGACGTCGTGGAAACCCTGCTTCGCACGGTTGGCGAGTGCTTCCAGTTGATCGACCACGACAAGCGCCGTCTTCTTGTCGGCATTCGCCCGGTTCTGGGCGGCCTCGGCGGTTTTGCCCTCCCAGTAGGCGTCGTTGACCTTGGTCACGCCGTCGACGTATCGGGTGAAGAGATCTTCGACCTTGGTGCCGAGGGCGATCCATGCGTCACCGATCTCGGTCAGAGTCGCGGGATTCCAGGAGTCGATCTGGGTGCGAGTGAGGCTCATGCTTTGCCGCTCCACTCGCCGGTGGCGTTCGTGTAGGCGGCGACGAACCGGTCGGCTGACGATTCGTCCTGGTTCCGGTACTCCTGCGCGACATGGATCATCACGTCGCCGGTCTCGCCGAGTCGTTCCTTGATCGCCGGCACGAGTGCTGCATCCACGAGATCCGCGGAGATGCCGGATGCCTCGATGACGGAGCTCATCACACCTCCAAGCGTGGACGCGAACGGTCCTGCCGCCGGACCGGTTCGCAGACCACCGGCCTCGTCGGCCAGTGCGCGCAAAGTTCCCCCCAGCTTGTCGAGCTGCTCCAGATCAGCTTTCAACGTCCCCACGAAGCCCCCCTCGTCTGTTCACGGATCGACAGCAGCCTAGCGCCCCGTGAGTGGTTGACGAGTCCCTGGACTCCTCAGCCGCGCACGGGTGGCGAAGCCGCAACCCCGAGTGAGTAGGCGCCGACGATTTTCGGTGCGGCCGTCTCGTAGAAGCGGTCGAGGTCCTGGATGTCGAAACCGGCGTTCGTGACCAGGGCGGGGATGTCGCGGGTGAGGTGGCAACCGCCGGCGACGGTTTTCTGGATCGGTTCGAGCCGGCGCTGCCACCGCTGGACGTTGTCGTCCGGGGCGAGGCCGTGCTCGACGAAATGCAGTGTGCCGCCGGGTTTCAGGACGCGCAGGACCTCTCGGAGCGCGGCGTCGGCGTCGGGGATGGTGCACATCGTCCAGGTGGACAGTGCGGTGTCGAAACTGTTGTCGGGGGAGGGGAGTGACTGACCGTCGAGGCCGGACCTTTCGACCGGCGTCGTCGACGCCGCCAGGCGCTTGCCGGCCAGCTTCCAGCCGAGGTCGGCGGGTTCGACGGCGCTCACCGACTCGACGGCGGCCGGGTAGAACGGGATGTTGAGGCCCGACCCGAATCCGATCTCCACCACGCGCCCGCGCAGCCCGGCGCAGACGCGTCGCCGCGTCGGTTCGGTGAACTTCATCCCGCAACTGATGTCGACGAGTCGCGGGACGATCCGGTCCGAGTAGAACCCCATTTCAGCCCTCCTAGGGCGCTTCGCGCCCGTGCGCCTTTGTGGTAGCTGGAGCAACCAGAAAGGCGCACGGGTGGCGGAGCCGCCTACCGCGGCGCCATGCGCAGGGCGCCGTCCATACGAATGGTCTCACCGTTGAGGTAGTCGTGTTCGACGATCATCTGGACGAGTTGTGCGTACTCGGCGGGCTGTCCGAGGCGGGACGGGAACGGCACGCCGGCTTCGAGGCCCTTGCGGTATTCGTCGGTGACACCGGCGAGCATGGGGGTGTCGATGATGCCGGGGGCGATGGTGTTGACGCGGATGCCGAACTGGGCGAGGTCGCGGGCGGCGGGGACGGTCATGCCGTGCACCCCGCCCTTGGATGCGGAGTAGGCGATCTGGCCGATCTGCCCCTCGAACGCGGCGACGGATGCGGTGTTGACGATGACGCCGCGCTGCCCGGACTCGTCGACGGTGTCGGTCTTGGAGATGGCGTCGGCGGCGAGGCGCAGGACGTTGAACGTGCCGAGCAGGTTGACGGTGATGACGGTGCGGAACAGTTCGAGGTCGTGCGGGCCCTTCTTCGACAGGATGCGGCCGGCCCAGCCGACGCCGGCGCAGTTGACGACGATGCGCAGCGGCAGACCCGACTCGACGATCGTGTCGATCGCGGCCTGGACCTCGTCGCCGCTGGTGACGTCGGTGGCGAGGAGGGTGACGCCGTCGGGGACGGTGTCGCCGGCGCGTTCGATGGACTGCTGCAGGTCCAGTCCGAACACGGTGGCGCCGGCGTCGGCGAGACGCTTGGCGGTGGCGGCACCGAGGCCCGAGGCTGCTCCGGTGACCAGTGCGGCGGTTCCCTGAATTTCCACAGTTCGCATCCTTCGTTTCCGGCGACCTTCGTTGGCCGACCCTGGTGACCTGCACCATAACGGTCGCTCGGTGTGAAGGCAGCGCTGAGGGAAGCATTGCCGGCGGGGGAGCGGGTAGTTTCTCTCGCGGGTGGAGCGACGACCGTAGGGGGACGGATGACCGAGGATCGGCTCGAAGTGGATCGGGACGCGTTGGTGCGGTGCATCGCCGCGTGCGAGGTGTTGGCGGCGGACATGCGGGACCTGCGGGAGCGGGCGCACCGCGAACTCGCGCCGGAGAACTTCGGCCTCGGCGAAACCCATCTGCCGTCGGCGGCGGAACTGGCCGCGCGGTTCCGGGCGACGGCGATCGGCGGCCCGGGCGTCGCGGAAGAGAATTCGGCGGTCGGGACGTTCGCCGCGCACGAGCGTTACGCCTTGGACCTGAAGGCGAAGTTCGAAGCGGCGCTGGGCCGGTACGACGAGCAGGACGCGGCGACGGCACAGCGTTTCGCGCAACTCTGAGTCAGTGAACGTGCGCCTGCCAGTCCGACGGAACCCGGGGGCCGGGACCGGGGACGGTCTGATCGATCGGATGATGTTGCGGCGGGGCAAGTTCGGGACCTTCGAACGCCGTCTCGGTGGCGTAGTTCCAGAACCAGTCCTCGCCCGGTTCGAAGCTCCGCACGACGGGGTGCCCGGTGTCGGCGGCGTGTTTGGTGGCGTGCTGTTCCGGGGAGGAGTCGCAGCACCCGATGTGACCGCACTGCGCGCAGCGGCGCAGGTGCACCCACCACCCGCCGGCGCTGTCGCATTCGACGCAGCCTTCCCCGCTCGGCGGCACACTCGGGTCGATTCCGTCCAGCTCACCCATCGGTGACTCCTTCTGCTGCTGCGACTTCGGGTTCGATCGGAATGCGGACCTGGAACCGGGTGTCGCCCGGTTCGGATTCCACGCGCAGGTCGCCGCGGTGCTTCTTCACGACGATGCGCCAGGAGATGTCGAGGCCGAGCCCGGTTCCCTCGCCCACGGGTTTCGTGGTGAAGAACGGTTCGAAGATGCGTGACCGGATCTCTTCGGGCACACCCGGTCCGGTGTCGCCGATCTCGATGAGCGCCATGTCGCCGTCGCGCCGGGTGCGGACGGTGAGGGTGCCGTGGCCGTTCATGGCGGCGACCGCGTTGTCGATGAGGTTCGTCCACACCTGATTGAGTTCGGCGGCGTAGGCGGGGATCTGCGGCAGCGTGGGATCGTATTCCTTGACCACCGCGATCGAGTCGCCGATCTTGCGGCCGAGCATCACCAGCGAGCTGTCGAGGAGTTCCCGCAGGTCGATGCGCTGGTAGGGGGCACGGTCCATCTGCGAGTACTGTTTCGCGGCGTTCACGAGCGTGGAGACCCGGGCGGTGGAGTCGGCGATTTCGTTCATCAGCAGTTCGGTCTCGATGGTGTAGTTGAGCCAGCGGATCGCGCTCTCGACCATCGCTGCGTCGTCGACACTGGCGACGATCCGTTCCAGCCACGGCACGTCGAGCCCGGCCTGCACGAACGTGGGCGCCAGGTCCCAGCCGCCGGAGACGCCGTGGTCGTCGAACCAGTCGCCGAGTTCGTCCTCGCGGTCGGACGCCTCGAGGGGAGAGAGCGTCGGCGCCTTCGCCACCAGTTCGGCGGTCTCCTCCTGCAACCGGATCAACGTGGCCAGCGCCTGCCGGTCGTACACCCCCGACGCGATGACACCGAGTTTCTGCCGCATGTGCGACACCCGGTCGCGTAGCGACGCCGTCGCCCGGACCGCGGCGGCCGCCGGGTTGTTCAGCTCGTGCGTGAGCCCCGCCGACAGTGACCCCAGCGCGAGGAGGCGCTCCCGCTGATCGACGACCTGCTTCGCGTTCTGGTTGCCGAAGAACAGTCCCTCCAGCAGGTGCACGGCCATCGGGAACCATTCGCGCATCAGCTGCCCGAACCGGTCGGCGTCGAGGACGAAGAACTTCGACGGCGCGGTGACGCGCATCGACGCGGTGTACGTCTGGGGCGCGCGGTCGCCGAGGTACGACTGCCAGGCCCCGGAGTACACGCCGCGCTGCGACGTCCGGTTGAACTCGATCTCCTCGCCGCCCGACAGCTTGCTCAGCACGAGTTCGCCTTCGATCAGCACGTAGAAGCACGTTGCGACCTCACCCTCCGCGAACACCGGGCCGGGTTCGATCAGCTCGACGTGCCCCTTCTCGCAGAGCTGCTCGAGCTGGTGGTCGGTGAGCTTCTCGAAGAGGAACAGCGTCCTCAGCTCGGGGGGATCGCACGGAAGTCGGCTCATGGTCTGCCCCTGGTCATGGTTGGCCGATGTAGCGGTGGACGAGCATCACGGCCATGGCGCCTTCGCCGACCGCCGACGCCACCCGCTTCGCCGACTCCGAGCGCACGTCCCCGGCGGCGAAGATCCCCGGAACACTGGTCTCGAGGTGGTGCGGGAGACGGTCGAGGGGCCAGCCGCGCGGCGGCTTGCCGTCGACGACGAGGTCGGGGCCGGACACGACGAACCCGTTCTCGTCCCGCGCGACGACGCCGTCGAGCCAGTCGGTTCGCGGGGCGGCGCCGATGAACAGGAACAGGAATCCGGCGTCGACGGTCTGCTCGTCGCCGGTCGCGTTGTTGCGCAGCCGGATCTTCTCGAGGTGCGCGTCGCCCTCGACGCCGATCACCTCGGTGCACGGCCGGACGCGGATGCGCGGGTTCCGTTCGATCTGCTGGACGAGGTAGTACGACATCGAATCCTCGAGCGACTGTGCCCGCACGACGATGGTGACCGTCCGGGCGCCCCGTGACAGGTAGACGGCGGCCTGTCCGGCGGAGTTGGCCCCGCCGACGATGTACACGTCCTGGTCGGTGCAGCGGGCCGCCTCGGTGACGGCGGAACCGTAGTAGACGCCGCGGCCGGTGAGGTCGTCGACGCCGGGCGCGGGATGACGCCGGTACGAGACGCCGGTCGCCAGGATGATCGTGTGCGCGTCGACGGTGTCGCCGTCCGCGAACCGGACCGTCCGCGCCGAGCCGTTGACCTCGAGCGCCACGACGTCGCGGGTGGTGATCAGTTCGGCCCCGAACCGGGTGGCCTGCCGGCGGGCCCGTTCGGCGAGTTGCGCGCCGGACACGCCGTCGGGGAACCCGAGGTAGTTTTCGATGCGCGAACTCTGCCCCGCCTGCCCACCGGTGGCCGTCCGCTCGATCAGCGCGGTGCGCAGCCCTTCCGAGGCGCCGTACACGGCGGCGCCGAGGCCGGCCGGGCCTCCGCCGACGACGACGAGGTCGTAGAAGTTCTCCGACGGGTCGGTCCGCAGTCCGAGATGCCGGCCCAGTTCGGTGTCCGACGGTTCCACCAGGCATTCGCCGTCGGCGCAGATCACGACCGGCAGGCGCCGGCCGTCCTCGCCGGCGGCGCTGAGCAACCGCCCGCCCTCCGGCTCGTCCGACATGTACCAGCGGTACGACAGCTGGTTGCGGGCCAGGAACTCGCGCACCTCCGAAGACCGCGGCGCCCAGCGATGCCCCACGACCTTCGTCTCCTCGGCGGGGTGGTGATCGGACGACGCCCACGCCTCGAGCAGGGCGTCGACCACCGGGTACAGCTTCTCTTCGGGCGGATCCCACGGCTTGAGCAGGTAGTGATCGAGGTCGATGACGTTGATCGCCTCGATGGCCGCGTCCGTGTCGGCGTACGCGGTGAGCAGCACCCGGCGCGCGACCGGGTACAGGTCCATGGCCTTCTCGAGGAACTCGATCCCGCTCATCGCCGGCATGCGGTAGTCCGCGAGGATGGCCGCGACGGGATCGCCGCGCAGCTTCATCTGCTTCATCGCGTCGAGTGCGGATTCGCCGGATTCGGCGCGGATGATCCGGTACTTCTCACCGTATCGGCGCCGCAGATCGCGGGCGACGGCGCGCGACACCCCGGGGTCGTCGTCGACGGTGAGAATCGCAGGCTTGCCGCTCGCTACGGGATGGTTCACACACGCCCTCTCGTCCGTGAGAACTGCGAGGTACTCCAAGGACTCCGAGTATTGCCCCGGGGCGCGTCTTTGTCGACCGGGTTCAGTCCTGGCGCTGCATCTGTTCGGGCTCGGCCGCGGCCGTCCGGCGGCGCCGCGACCACACCGTGCGTCCGGCGGCACCGGCCAGCGCCAGAACGACGACGGCGGCCCCGGCGATCGGACCGGCGATGTTGCCGGGGAACAGGCCCTCGAGCAGCAGCCAGACGCCGAACGCGAAGAACAGCACGGCCGCGCCGATGCGGATGACGCTCTCGGGCAGATGCTTGCCCAGGACGGCGCCGACGACGATGGCCAGGGCATCGGCCGCCACCATGCCGACGGTCGAGCCGATCCACACGCCGATCGTGTCGTGGTCGGTGGCGAGGGTGATGGTGGCGAGCATGGTCTTGTCGCCGAGTTCGGCGAGGAAGAACGCGGAGGTGACGGCCAGGAACGCGGAGCGGGTCGCGCGGCCCGCCTTGAGTTGCTCGTCTTCGCTGAGGTTGTCGCCGCGCAGCGTCCACGCGCCGAAGATCAGGAAGGCGATACCGCCGACGACGCTGATCGCCGCGGTCGGCAGCGCGACACCGAGGTAGTGGCCGACGGCCACGGACACCAGGTGGACCACGGTGGTCGCGACGGTGATGCCGGCGATGACGACCCACCAGCGGTAGCGCAGGGCGAACGTCATCGCCATCAGCTGGGACTTGTCTCCCAGTTCGGCGACGAAGATCACGCCGAAACTCAGCAGCGCGGCGGTCAGCACGGCACATCCTCCTCCAGTAGTGGGTCGGAGGATGGAATGGATTCCTCCGGCCTGGCAGACGCGGCGATGCGTCTGTCGGCCGAAGGTCTCGCCCACCGGTGTGGAAACCGGTCCGCCAGGCCGGGCCCGGAACCTCGCAGTGCGAGATTACCGCGCCAGTATGTCGACACAGGCGATTGGGGGCTACTCCCCTTCGTTGCGACCCACGTTAGCGAGGGCCGAACGAAAAGGCAAAAGCGACAATAAGTTTGGGGTCCCGGGGGCTCAAACTTCGGGTACCCTCACGAGGCCAGCAGCATGGCCAAAACAGCGGTGTCGGGATCGCTGATCGGGTCGATGCCGACCCGGCTGACCATGGACGTCACCGTCCCGTCCGCCTCCGCCTCCACCCATGCCGCGCGGTGTTCGAGCCCGAGGTGGGGGAGACCCGGGAGCAGAACACAGCCCGAGGCCGCGCCCGCGCACTCCGGGAGCGACGGGGTGGTCTCCGACGGCGGGTGCAGCATCATCAGCGCCGGCGGCAGATGATCCGCGAACCGGCCCGGAGCGAGCGCGAACTCCCCGAGGACCGTGCCCTCGGCCACCACGAGACCAACCGTCTCGGGCTCGGGTTCCTCGGGCAGGTCCTCGTGCGCTCCGAAGACCGTGGTGGTGCGGAGCAACCCCGGAACGCACGCCACCCGCACGGCGAGCGCCAGGAGCTGAGCCCACTCCTTGGTGGTGTCGGGCCAGCGCCCGGAAATGACGAATCCCCGCAAGGTACCCGCGGCCTGGAAGGGCGAGATGCCGATGTAGCCGTCCCTGTTCATCTCTGCCTCCTCGGTGTGTGATGACACGCTTCGAACATGATTCGTTCTGCACACCTCGTTGGGTACTTGAAGAATGCGCCCGACAGTGCCTGGCACACAAGAGCATGGGAGTGCTAACTGCCTCAGGTGAACACAGACGTCTCAGAGAATCCTCAGAATCGTCACAATCTGCCGCTACGAAAGCCACCTACCCTCACCGGAATGACCTCTGAGCGCACACGGAATTCCGCGAATCACGCCCGAACCGAGTCGACGCGAAAGGTCCTCACACCGCGGCGGGTCGCCGCGGCCGCCATGGCAGGTCTGGTCCTGGCATCCGCAGGCGGGCTCGGATACGTGTTCCTCGGCGACGGCTCGGCCGACAGCCGGACCGTGGCGATCGTCAACACCGACGCCGGCGCGACCGTGGACGGAAAACCGGTGCGGGCGAGCGACACCCTGATCGAGAAGCTCGAGGCGAACGAGGCGTTCGACTGGCAGGTGGTCGACGCGGGCGCCGCGGCGGGCGGCGACTGGTTCGCCACGGTGACCGTGCCCGAGGACTTCAGCGAGGCCGTCTCCTCGGTGTGGGGTGCGAAGCCGCGGCAGGCGACCCTCGGCCTCGACGTCGCGGGTTCCGACTCCGCGGCGTCCGAGGAACTGTCCGGGGTGGTGTCCTCCCAGATCGGCGCGGACGGCATCACGGATCTGCTGGCGGACATGTCCTCGTCGCGGACGCGGTTCCAGCAGGCGGGAATGACGGCCGGGTTCCTCGCGGCCGGGACCGCCGCGGCGGACGATGCTGCGCAACAGCTCACCGAGGGCGCCGACACCCTGCTCCCGTATCTCGAGACGGCCCGAGCCGGTTCGGTGCAACTTCTGGAGGTGGCCGATCAGGTGGCGGGCGTGGTCGGTGAGACGTCGGGAACGGCCAACGGCCTCGCGGACCGGTTGAGCGCGCTGGGGCTGACCCTGGGCCAAGCGAACGCCAGCGCGACCCAGATGCGCACCAGGATCGACGACGCGATCCGCGTCCTCGACGGCACACCCGTTGCATCGGACGTGGTCCCGTCGCTCCGGCAGGTCGGTGCCGACCTCGACCTGCTCTCCGCTCAGCTGGGTTCGGTGCCCGGTCTGCTCGGCGGACAGGTCGGCCCCGACACCGACCTCGGCGAACTCGTGCGGGTGGCGATGGGTCAACTCACCGACGCCAGCGATCAGCTGAGCAGCGGGGCCAGGCAACTGAACGACGGCATCGTCCCGATCGCCGATCAGGCGCCTGCGATGCTCGAAGGCGCCACCTCGCAGATCGTCGACGGGTTCGCGAAGCTGAAGACGCTGTCCGGACAGCTGTCCACCGACCTCAACAACGGGGTCGCGGCGATGCCGGTGCGCACGGCGGCCCAGCAGAATCAGCTGGCGACGGTGCTCGCCGAACCGGTCGCGGTGACACGCACGCTGTCCGCACCGGCGCCGATCCTCACCGCCGAGCACCTCGCCGTCGGCTTCGGGATCACCACCGTGCTGCTCGCCGGCGCCGTCGTGTGGATGGGCCTGCGGCGCAGGGCCTGACCGTCAGCCGGCGTCCTGGATCCGACGCCACGGCGCGGCCTGCTCGAGTTCGAACGCCAACTCGAGCAGGGTCCGCTCGTCGCCGTGGTCGGCCGAGAAGTGCGACGCCAGCGGCAGACCGCGGGACGTCTCGTGCATCGGCAGCGAGATGGCGGGCCCGCCCGACGCGTTGTTCAGCGGCGTGAACGCCGTGTAGGCGATCAGCTTGTCGAACAGTTCCTCGAAACTCTGTGCCGGCGAAAGATATCCGAGCTCCGGAGTGGTGTGGGCCAGGGTCGGGGACAGGATCACGTCGTACTTCTGGAAGATCTGCGCGTACTCGCGGTACGTGCGCCGCAACCGGTACAGCACCCGCGGCGTCTTCGCGATGTTCTTGCGGTACATCGCGGCGAGTCCGCGCGTCAGGTTGTCCGTGGCGTCGCGGTCGAAGTCCGGTCCGAGCATCCGTTTGCCGTTGCTGGAGATGACGAACGACAGGAACCCCCAGTAGATGCAGAAGTCCTCGATGAACGAGGTGCCCACCGGCATCGGGCACTCCTCGACGTGGTGGCCGAGATCCGCGAGCAGATCGGCGGTCGCGTGGACCGATTTGCGGGTCTCGTCGTCCGTGCGGGACGCGGTGACCGAATCGACCACCACCCCGACCTTCAGGCGGGTGCTGCTCGGCCCCTCGACCAACCGGATGGGCGGCAGCGTGGGATTGCGGTAGTAGCGTTCGGCGGCCGCCATCCACCGTGCGGTGTCCCGCACCGAGCGGGTGACGGCGCCCTGCGCGATGATCCGGATCGGCAGCGTCTTGTCCATGGCGTCGGGGACCGTCCGCCCGCGGGACGGTTTCAGGCCGACGAGACCACAGGCGGCGGCGGGGATGCGGATGGATCCGCCGCCGTCGTTGGCGTGCGCGATGGGCACCACACCCGAGGCGACGAGCGCCGCCGAACCACCCGACGACGCACCCGGCGAAAACGCGGGATTCCACGGATTGTGCACGGCCTCGGCGTCCATGAACTCGGTGGACGCGCTGAACCCGAACTCCGGCAGCCTGCTCTTGCCCAGCGAGAGCACACCCGTGGACAGGTACTGCGTGACGAAGTCGCTGTCCACCCGGGCGGGTTTCGCGGCGAACGCGACGCTGCCGTGCTGGGTGGGCACTCCGGCGACGTCCACGTTGTCCTTGACGACGGTCGGCACTCCCGCGAACACGCCCTCGTGCGGGCGGTCCGCCTCCGCCAGCGCTCGATCGAAGTCGGCGAACGCCAGGGCGTTCAGCGCCGGCCCGACCGACTCGGCGCGCGCGATCGCCGCCTCCGTCACCTCGCGGACCGACACCTCCCCGGCGGCGATCCAGGCCGCGAGGCCGGTGGCGTCGAGGTCGCCGAGCGCGTCGTCGCGGAAGGCGTGGACGACGGTGTCGTCCCTGGCGGGGATGCTGGACTCGGTCACTCGAGAAGCCTATTGGACGCTCGGCCTGCTCGGACGGGATTTCGCACCCGAAACGGCCACGGGCGCCCGGAACACCGAGACGGTGTTCCGGGCGCCCGTGGCCGCGAAAAGCGAGAACTAGACGATCAGGCCCGCGGTCTGGGTGCGTGCCTTCTCGAAGCGAGCGGCGACGTCGGCCCAGTTCACGATGTTCCAGAATGCCTTGACGTAGTCGCCCTTGACGTTCTGGTAGTCGAGGTAGAAGGCGTGCTCCCACATGTCGAGGAGCAGCAGCGGCGTGAGGCCGATCGGGATGTTGCCCTGCTGGTCGTACAGCTGCACGATGAGCAGGCGCTGGCCGATGGAATCCCAGGCCAGGATGGACCAGCCGGAGCCCTGAATGGCGTTGGCGTTGGCCGAGAAGTGGTTGCGGAAAGCGTCGAAGCCGCCGAACTGGTCGTCGATCGCGGCCGCGAGCTCACCGGTCGGCTTGTCGCCGCCGTCCGGGGAGAGGTTGTTCCAGAAGACGGTGTGGTTCGTGTGGCCGCCCAGGTGGAAGGCGAGGTTCTTCTCGTGCAGGTTGACCACGGCGGGCAGGGTGTCCGACTCGCGGAGCTCGGCCAGCTTGTCGAGCGCCGTGTTGGCACCGGTCACGTACGCGGCGTGATGCTTGTCGTGGTGCAGTTCCATGATCTTGCCGGAGATGTGCGGCTCGAGAGCTGCATAGTCGTACGGGAGTTCCGGCAGCGTGTAAACAGACACGAGGGTCCCTTCATCAACGGGCTGTGAGCCCTGGTGTGTTCCGGGTGTCGACGGCACGTGGGCACGCGCCTGACACCCGCCTTTGGCGAATCGTTCTCGGGTATATACCCAATCTCATTGGTACACCCTGCGCAACAGTTGGGGTCACGGAGCGATTCCCGGAACGGAAAGTTCGGGCACCCGAAGAAAGGCTGGCACGGCGACACTGAATGTCGTGAGAATTCGTCCGAGCGGTGAACGGAACCTTAAGCTGACGCGATGCCTTCGCTGACACCTGTTGCAGATTCGCATGCGGCCGCGCCGCGTGTGGAGCTCACGGGCGCGAATCTGCTCCGCTTTTTCGCTGTTCTGGCCGTGATCTACTCACACATCTCGTTCTATCTGATCGACGACCTCGGAACCGGATGGTGGTTCATCGACGTCGTCTATCAGATCTTCATCGAGCGGGGCGGACTCAACCAGCATCTGTCGTTTCTCGGGGTCGCCATCTTCATGATGCTGACCGGTTTGTTGATCACCCGTTCGGCCATTCGCCATGAACCCGGGCAGTTCCTGTTCAATCGGCTCGGCCGCATCCTGCCCGCATTCTGGGTGGCCGTCCTCGCCGCGATCGTGCTGGTCCGCCTCGGCATCAACGGCATGTTCAGCGGCCAGGACGGGGTGTCGAACGTCGACGCCGCGCTGAGTTTCGTGCTCGGCGGTTTCTTCCTCAAACCGGAGGTCGCGGTGCTGGGGGTCACGTGGACCCTCGCCGTGCAGATCGTGTTCTACTTCGCCTGCGTCGCCGCGCGTCCCGTGCTGCGGACCCTGCCCATCGCGATGCCGATGGCCGGCGCCTCGATCTGCGCCCTGATCCTGCTCTACAACCTGTACGTGCCGCAGCCGTACACGGTCCCGATGCTGTCGAAGATCGCCGCGACGCTTCCCGCCGTGTTCCTCGGGCAGATCATCTACCTCGGCTGGGCGCGGCTCGCGGACTGCCGGTGGATCGTCGTCGCCGGGCTGGCGCAGGTCGAGGTGATCCGCCTCGCCACCGACTTCCGCGTGTACTGGGCGGGCGATCACTACCTCTGGACGTTCGCCGTCGTCACCGCGTGCGTCGTGCTGGTGGGCCGGTACGACGGACCCGCGGCGCACTGGGCCGTCGTGCGGTGGACCGCGACCCGCAGTTACGCGATCTACCTCGTCCACACGCTGATCCTCTATCGGGTGTACGAGCACACGGTCGGCTCGTTCGGCGAGACCGGGGCCGTCATCGCGTTTCTGGTGGTGACAGCGCTGGTGTCGGAGGCGCTCTACCGGTGGGTGGAGGTGCCCGCGACGGGCTGGGTCACCGCCCGCGCCGAACGGATGCGCATGCAGTCGGCGCTCGCCCGGGAGACCACTCCGGCACCGCGCGTAGCATCGAACCATGTCTTGGTACGACGAGCTTCTGGGTCGAGCAGCCGCTAAGTCCGTGATGGTCACCGCCGAGGACGCCCTCCCCGGACGTACTCAGCCGATCCCGGTTCCGGCGACGCACTTCGTCAACGGTCACCCCCTGAAACCCCCGTTCCCCGAGGGCATGCAGACCGCGGTGCTGGGCATGGGATGTTTCTGGGGCGCCGAGAAGGAGTTCTGGCAACTCGACGGCGTCTACACCACCGCGGTGGGGTACGCAGGCGGTTACACGCCGAACCCCACCTACGAGGAGACCTGCTCGGGACGCACCGGGCACACCGAGGCGGTGCTCGTGGTCTTCGATCCGAAGGTGATCTCCTACGCCGAGATCCTCAAGGAGTTCTGGGAGAACCACGATCCCACGCAGGGTATGCGGCAGGGCAACGATCAGGGAACGCAGTACCGTTCGGCCATCTACACCATCGACGAACAGCAGGTGGAGATCGCCGAGGCCACCGGTGAGGCCTTCGAGAAGCGGCTCGCCGAAGCCGGGTACGGCGCGATCACCACGGAGATCGCGCCGCTCACGCAGTTCTACTACGCCGAGGACTACCACCAGCAGTACCTCGCGAAGAACCCCGGCGGATACTGCCCCGTGCACGCGACCGGCGTCAGCTGCCCCGTCGGCCTGTTGAAGCAGGACGAGGTCCCGGCGCAGACCGACATCCTGCCGCCCTCGTAGGTCCCGGACTCTCAACCACGGGTCGCGGACCACGTGAGCACTGCGGACGCCGCGATGGCGCTGACGGTGCGCACGTGGTTCCACCCGGTCCAGCCCGACACGTAGTCGCGCCAGAAGTCCGCCGAGCCCGTCGCGTGGGGATCGATCGCGTCCAGCGCGTTGTTGTGCGGCACGTGGTAGACGATGGTCAGGACGATTCCCACGAGATACAGCGCGCACGCGATCACCGCGTAGACGGCCGAACCGTCGTGCCGCACCACACTGACGATCGCGAGCGCGATCGACGTCAGCGCGGTGCCGAACAGCGCCGTCATGAACCAGAAGTTCGGCGCCTCGCGGTTGATCGCCTGCATCGCCGAGATGCCCTGGGCCGGATCCAGGCGACCGAGCCCGGTCATGATGAACGTGGAGAACGCGAACATCACCCCGCCCACCACGCCGGCGCCGACCGCCGTGACGATCGTCAGATAGCGCTCCATGATCAAACCCTCCAGACCCCGGCCGCTGCTGCGGCGCGGACGTAGTCGGTGAAGTCGCGGGGCGCGCGCCCCAGTGCGCGTTCCACCCCGTCGGTGAGTGAGGCGTTGCGTCCGTCCAGCACCTCGTCGAACAGGTAGGTGAGCAGGCCGATCGCGTCGGACGGTACCCCCTGGCCTGCCAGCGCCGTCGAGTACTCCTCCGAAGTGACTGGCGTGTATCGGATTTCGCGGCCGGTCGCCTCCGCGATCTCGGCGACGGCGTCGCCGAACGACAGCAATCGGGGCCCGGTCAGTTCGTAGAGTTCGCCGGCGTGACCGTCCTCGGTCAATGCGGCGACGGCGATCTCGGCGAGATCGTCCGCGTCGACGAACGGTTCGAGCACGTGCCCGTCGACGGGCAGCGCGAGGTCGCCGGCGAGCAGCGAGTCGAGCATGAAACTTTCGCCGAAATTCTGGCCGAACCAACTGGACCGCAGGATCGTCCACTCGGCGCCCGCCGTGCGGATCGCGAGTTCGCCACGCTCCGCCTCGGTTTCACCGCGACCGGACAGCAGGACGAGGCGACGCGCCCCGTTCGCGACGGCAAGGCCGGCGAACTCCTCGACGGCCTCCGCCGCTCCCGGCACCGCGAGATCCGGGTAGTACGCGATGTACACCGAGGTGATGCCGTCGAGCGCCGGAAGCCAGGTGTCCCGGTTCTCCCAGTCGAACGGGGGAGTGCCGGCCCGGGAGGCGCCGCGGGCGGGCACGCCTGCGGCGGTGAGCCGGGCGAGGGCGCGGCTGCCGACCTTGCCGGTGGCGGTCAGGACGAGGGTGTGCGGAGTCGTTGTCATGTTTTCAGTCAAGACGGCGGCAGCGAGACTTTCCATGGTTGAAAAGCGCTGTTCCATACGCGAGCGTCTACGCTGAACGTGTGGATCCCCTCGCCGGTCTCATCAGTGGTCCCCGCGCCGCCGGAGCATTCGTGCTCCGATCGATCATGGAACCGCCGTGGTCGCTGCAGATCGACGACCACGCGCCGCTCAGCCTCGTCGCGATGGGCCGCGGCGAAGCCTGGATCCTCCCGCACACCGGCGAACCGGTGCAGCTCACCGAAGGCGACGTCGCGATCATCCGCGGCCCCGAGCGGTACGTCGTCGCCGACCACCCGGACACCCCGCCGCACGTGATCATCAACCCCGACCAGAGTTGCACGACGCTCCGCGGCGAACCGCTCGCCGAGGCGATGGACCTCGGCGTGCGCACCTGGGGCAACAGCGCGAACGGCCGCACGGTCATGCTGACCGGCACGTATCAAACCCCCGGCGAGATCAGCCGGCGACTGCTGTCCGCGCTCCCCGAACTCGTCGTGCAGCGCCGCGCCGACTGGGACTCCCGGCTCGTCACGCTCATGCACGACGAAGTGGTGCGCGACGAGCCCGGGCAGGAAGCGGTCCTCGACCGCCTCCTCGACCTGCTGCTGATCGCCGTGCTGCGCGCCTGGTTCGCGAGGCCGGCGGCCGAAGCGCCGTCCTGGGTGCGGGCGCAGGGCGACCCGGTGGTCGGCAAGGCGATGCGCATCCTGCAGAACAACCCCTCACACCAGTGGACGGTGGAGTCGCTCGCCGCGGAAACCGGACTGTCGCGGGCGGCCCTCGCACGCCGGTTCACGGAACTCGTCGGCGAACCGCCTATGACCTTCCTCGCAGGCTGGCGGCTGTCCCTGGCCGCGGATCTGCTCCGCGAACCCGACGCCACGGTCGCGTCGGTGGCGCAGCGGGTGGGATACGGGAGTGCATTCGCGTTGAGTGCGGCGTTCAAACGCGTGCGCGGAGTGAGCCCCAAGGAGCATCGTGCGATGGCGGAGAGCAGATGAGTGTATTACGGCACAGTGCCCAATAACACACCGGATCGACTTGATCTTGTTTGCCTTGCGTACGACCCTGGATGGTAGGGAATTGTCGGCGAGAGGACCGGATCCGGAATGTGGAACAACTCTCAACCACGAGGGCTGCGCAAGCGGTCGGCTCGTCAGCGGCACAACCCGCTTCTCCGGCGCTCGGACCGGATCGAGAACATGCTCACCCTCGCGGTTGTGGTGCTCGCCTTCGCGATGCTGCCCCTCGCCATCCTCGTGGGCGCCCGGACCATCGACAGTCAGCTGACGCTGGCGGAGAAGCAGGTCGCGGACTACCGCACCGTCACCGCCACCACGCTCGCCGACTCCACCGGTGTGTCCGTCACCTCCGACGTCGCACCGTCGGGCGTCGACACCGCCCCCGCCAAGTGGGCCTGGGGTGACGAAACCCGGCACGCCGACATCACGGTCGACCCCGCAACTCCTTCGGGAACGAAGCAGGACATCTGGGTCAACGCCGACGGCAACCTCACCACCGAACCGATGTCGTCGTCCGCCGCCCGCGTGGCCGGCGTGATCGCCGGACTGTTCACCTGGTTCGCGGTGATGATGATCGCGCTGTCCGGCTTCCTCATCTGCCGCGCCTCCCTGAACCGCTCCCGCGACGCGCAGTGGGACCGCGACCTCCGCCAGTTCCTGGATTCGACCACCCGGCACTGAGCCGGGATCAGCTGATCGCACCCCGGAATTCGACCGCGTGCTGCGCGGCCTGCGTGGTGACGGCGATGTCGGCAACCGGGTAGACGTGGAACTCGAAGAAGGGCCCGAACTTCGTCGGACCGTCCAGGATGTCGTTCGGATCGTCCGCCTCGACGAAAGCGAATCCGCCGGTGCCGTCCAGGCGGCCGAGGAACTGATGGAAGTTCGCCCCTTCGGCCGGCGTCCATCTTGCGAACACTTCGAGGCTCCGCCGTGCGGCCTCCTCGTTCTCGGCGGCGGAACCGCCCTCACGCACCGTCCACGTAATCACGTACTTCATCGCACCTGTTCATCTCCTCGTGGAGTCGACGCACGGCCGTTCCGGACGTACCTCGAGCATTCCACCGCCGGAGAGGGAACGGAACGTTGCTGAGCCCGCCGAACGAACGTGCCGGTCTCGAACGGACGGTGTGACGGGCGGTTCCGCCTCCGCCTAGCTCAGCTGCGGGACGACCTCGCCGGCGACCAGTTCCAGGTGGTCGAGGTCGCCGAGGTCGAGGGTCTGCAGGTAGATCCGTTGCGACCCGGCCTCTGCGTAACGGCCGATCTGGTCGACGAGTTCGGCAGGCGACCCGGCGAGGCCGTTCTCCCGCAGTTCGCTCACCTCACGTCCGATGTTGAGGGCGCGCTTCGCGATCTCCTCCTCCGTCCGCCCGCAGCACAGGACGAGCGCGTTGGAGTACACCAACTCCTCGGGGTCCCGGTCGATCGTCTTGCACGCGAGCCGGACCCGTTCGAACACCTCTCGCGTCTCGTCGATCGACTGGAACGGGACGTTGAACTCGCTCGCGTACTTCGCGGCCAGCGCGGGGGTCTTCTTCTTACCGGTGCCGCCGATCAGGACGGGCGGACCCTGCGGCTGCCGCGGCTTCGGGAGTGCCGGCGAATTCTTGACCGCCAGATGCTTCCCGTCGTAGGAGAACGTCTCCCCGAGCGGAGTGCGCCACAGTCCGGTGATCACGGCGAGGGACTCCTCGAGCCGCTCGAACCGCTCCTTCAGCGGCGGGAACGGGATGCCGTACGCCTGGTGCTCCTCCTCGTACCAGCCGGCGCCGATGCCGAGGTCGACGCGACCGCCGCTCATCTGATCCACCTGCGCCACCGAGATCGCCAGCGGCCCCGGGTACCGGAACGTCGCGGACGTGACGAGGGTGCCGAGGCGGATCGTGGACGTCTCCCGGGCGATGCCCGCCAACGTGATCCACGCATCCGTCGGCCCGGGCAGGCCCTCGGTGTTCATCGCGAGGTAGTGATCAGAGCGGAAGAACGCGCCGTACCCGAAACGTTCGGCGGCCTGCGCCACCGCCAGAAGATCGTCGTAGGTGGCACCCTGCTGGGGTTCGGTAAAGATTCGCAACTCCATGCGAACCACTCTGCCCGATCCGTGATCGGTACGCTGATTTCATGGCGAAGATCCCACTGAACCTGCCGAAACCGCTGGCCGACAAGCTGCCCGACGCGTTCGGGGGCTCCGCCGCCGGGGTGGTCCCTGTGGTGCGGCTGCAGGGGATGATCGCGTCCGGCGGAGCGGGTTTCGGGCGCGTGCTGAGCGCCGAGTCCGTCGAGGAACCGTTGCGGCGAGCGTTCACCACGCACGGTGCGAAGGCGGTGGCGCTGCTGATCAACAGTCCCGGCGGATCTCCGACGCAGAGCGAATACATCGCCGCCCGCATCCGCCAGCTCGCCACCGAACACGAACTGCCCGTGCTCGCGTTCTGCGAGGACGTCGTCGCGTCCGGCGGGTACTGGCTGGCCTGCGCGGCCGACGAGATCTACGCGACCGCCACCTCGGTGGTCGGCTCCGTCGGCGTCATCTCCGCGGGCTTCGGGTTCTCCGAACTGATCGACCGCCTGGGCATCGAACGACGGCTGCATTCGGCAGGCGAGGCGAAAGCCCGCCTCGACCCGTTCTTCGCGGAGAAGTCCGAGGACGTGCAGTGGCTCGAACAGATCCAGGAAGGCATCCACGACGAGTTCCGCGACTGGGTGGTCGGCCGCCGCGGGGACAAGCTGAAGGCGGCCGAGGCGGAACTCTTCGACGGCGACGTCTGGCTGGGGCGCCGAGCCGTCGAACTCGGCATCGTCGACGGGATCGGCACACTGCGCGAGGTGGTGGAGAAGCGGTTCCCCGACGCCACGATCGAGATGACCGGGCCGCGCCGCTCCCTCTTCGCGAAACTCGGGCTGCCCGCCGCGAGCTGGGACGACGTGGCCGCCGCGATCGTCGGTGCGGCGAACACCCGCGTCGCCTGGTCGCGGTACGGGCGGTAGCTACTTCGGCACGACCACCCCGACCGGGCCCACCCCGATGCACACGGACAGGTCCGGGGTCAGGGTGCTCACGCGCAGGCTCTGACCGCCGCCGGTGAGCCGCACGAACACCGAGTTCGGGCCGCGGTGCACCGGCACCCGCACCGGGCTGCCGTCTTCCATCGCGACGGCGATCTCACCGTCTGCCGTGGCCAGGTAGTTGAGCTGCGCTGTCCACTCCCAGCCGGTCAGCGGCCCGTCGAGGGGAATCGGCTCGAAACTGCGCCGGTCCACCAGGTGCCCGCAGTCCGGGACGGGTCCGGGCTCGATCGCGCGTACCCACGTCACCTGGGCGTCGACCACCGAACCGGCGTCGTCGATCATCCGGAGGTCCGGGGTGCTATCGGAGAACGCGGGGCGGTCGCGGAGCGGGGCGAAGACACGGCTCACCAGGTTGTTCGGGTACGCCACCGGCAACAGCACCCAGATGGACGTGGGCTGCTGGAGGATCGGCGCGTCGTCCCGGTCGGCGAGCGACGCCCGCGCGGTCGCGAGGTAGTCGGTGGTCGGGTTCTCCTCCCAGCTGCGGGTGAACGTGTACGTCGACCACAGGCTGCTCGCGACGAACGCGACCACGGCACCGGCCGCCACCAGCGGCCGCAACCGGACCGGCTCGGCTCGGCGACGGGGTGCACGGGCGATCACGGCGACGGCGATCGCGAGGATCACCGCGGTGTCGGTGAAGTAGCGCAGGGTCTGCGCGAGTTCGTACGTGGTGTCCGCGCCCCACCGCGTGACGACCATCGCCGTCACCGACAGCAGGAAGTACGCGGCCGTGAGGACCCACACCCAGCCGATCCGGCGCTTCAGCCGGACCGTCGCGACGACCGCCGCGACGAGAACGACCCAGCCGACCACCTCCAGCGACGTCGACGGCGACGCCCACGGGGGACTCGGAATCCACCGCTCCCACGTCCACGGCCCACCCACGAACGTGGGCAGCAGACCGAGCGACGTGCCGTGGTGGAGCAACTCCAACGCGCGCGACGCCCCCGCCCACTCCCACTGCGACGCGACGGTGGAGAAGTAGAAGCCGGCCCACACCGCGAGCACCGCCGCCGACGGGATCCACAGGGCCGCGCCCCGCCGCAGCGTCGACCGCACCGGCCGCTCCCGCTCGCCGACGTGCGCGAGCAGCGCGACGGTCGCGAACGCGGCGAACGGGACGACCACGGACTTCTCGAAGAACAGCAGCGACGCGATCAGCACGAGCGTGCCCGATACGGCGTACCGCCGCCGTCCGGTGCGGCACAGGTCGAGGGCGTCGCCTGCCACCCACGCCAGCGCGATCTGCAGAGGCAGCGCGTTGAGCGCCGCCGCCCACCACGCGAACGCCGGCACGGTCAGCGGAGAGAACAGATACAGCGCCAGCGGAACCAGCAGCACGGGCCGCGGGCCGAGGACCTTGCGAAGCAACCGGAACACCGCGTACGACGCCACCGCCTGCAGCACGACCATCGTCAGCATCGGCAGGATCCACTGATACGGCGCGATCCGCGTCGCGATACCCGCCACCACGAAGGCCCCCGGCATGAGGTGACCGTCGTGGTCGTAGAGCAGGAGGTCGCCCGAGAGCAGGGGGAGGCTGCCGCCGCGTCCGGCGAGGATCAGGTCGTCCCAGTAGAAGTCGCTGTTCGCGGCAACCCACGTCCGCACGAGAAGTTGCACCGCGATCAGGGCGGCGGCCACCCGGAGGACACGGGCGGGCCCGAGGTCCCACCGCGATCCGGCGTCTTCCGTCATCGGTTTCCGAGATTACAGATTGGGTGGAACCAAACCGCGCCGGGCTGCGTCAGATCAAGTGTCGGGACATTTTCGCCCGGCACAGGTGGGGGAGACGACGGCCGGTCCGGAGTTCTCGGGTCGCTTCGCGGGCGATCCGAACTGGAGGGGTAATTCCGGGCCGAGCCGTCGGTCACCGAGTCCGAATGTTCACCGAGCTGCGATGTCAAATTCATCCACCGTTGTGGACCGTTCACCCGAAGCTGTCAACAATCCCGGATTCACATGCGCTCTGACCTGTGTATAAGCACCACTCACACTGTCCATAACTGTGTATGAACCTGTGGAAACTGTGGATAACTCGGCATTTCCGGTGGTGCAGCTCACACATTCTCCCCAAAAAGGACGATTCGGTCGTGGGCTGCCCGTATTCGCGGGCCGTGACAGAATCGGCAATGTGAAGTGGGTGCGGAGGGCATGAGCGTCGTCGTTCAGGTGTGCGCGCGATGCGCGGCCCGGTGGCCGGTCCTCGGCGCCCCGGCGCAGTGGTGCCCGCGCTGCCACGGTGTGCTGCTCGCGCCCGTCCGGACCGATCACAACCAGCCGCCCGCGAGCCGGGGATTCCGCTGGATCGCGCGGTCCCCACTGCAGCGCAGCGGTCTCGCGGCCGAGCCGCCGACGCCGAGCCCCACCCCGCACTACACCGAGATCCCCCGCTGGGGACTCCACGATCACGTCGAAGCCCCCTCCACCCGCCGGGACTGGCCGGAACTGCTCGCAAACAAGGCCGCGCGCTTCCTCACCGTCACCATCGGCCTGTACGCATTCGGAGTGCTCGCCGAACTGGGCCGGTACGCCGTCCTCCTCCGCAACCGGACCCGGCTGATCGACCCCACCGTGCTCGCCGTGTCCGACATCGCCGTGTTCCTCGGCCAGGCCGGCGGGATGCTCTTCGCGCTGCTGTCGGGAATCGCCGGAGTGTGCTGGCTGCTGCGCATGCGTCGCCGCACGTTCGCCCGGGCGAAGAAGTCCGACCCCCGCACGCCGACCGACGTCGTCGTCGGGTGCGCGGTGCCGGGGTTGAACCTGGTGATGCCGGGAGTCTTCCTGCTCGAGGTGATCCGCCGCGACCCCCGCGCCGTCCTGCTGGTCCGCGCCTGGTGGAGTCTGTGGGTCTTCGGCGCCGTGCTCGTTCTCTTCAACTGGTTCTGGCGGTCCAGGCCGGGCCTGCAGGCCATGGCGGACGGCGTTCTGCTGGCCGCATTCACGGCGCTGGTCGCCTCGGCGACCGCACTCCTCGCGCTGATGGTGCTCCGGCGGCTCGAGGGCCGGACGCTGAAGGGCACGAAGGAACCCGTCACCCGCTGGGTGATCGCCACCGATCCGCTGCCGCGGAACGATGCGGACAAGCCCGCCGCGAAGTCGGCCGAGAAGACCGAGAAGACGTCCGGGGACGCCGACCGGGAAGCCGTCGCATCGTGAGCCCCGACCGGCGCGGGCCCCTCGTGGTGGCCCACCGAGGCGCATCCGCCGCCATGCCGGAACACACGCTCGCCGCCTACGAACTGGCCCTGGAAGAAGGCGCGGACGGACTCGAATGCGACGTGCGGCTCACCCGCGACGGCCACCTCGTCTGCGTCCACGACCGCACCGTCGACCGGACGTCCACCGGCACCGGCGTCGTCAGCGAGATGACGCTCGAGGAACTGGCGGAGTTCAACTACGGGACCGAGGAGGAGCCCGCCGAACTTCTCGAGCTGAGCGCGCTGATCGCGCTCACCCTGGACTGGACGGCGCGCCCGGTGAAACTCTTCATCGAAACCAAGCACCCCGTGCGCTTCGGCGGGCTGGTCGAGAGCAAGGTCCTCGCCGAACTGCAACGTTTCGGCATCGCCGCACCCCCGTCCGCCGACCACTCCCGCGCCGTCGTGATGTCGTTCTCCGCCGGAGCGGTGTGGCGGATCCGCCGGTCGGCGCCGATGCTCCCGACCGTGCTGCTCGGCGAATCCGCCCGGTACCTCGGCGGGGGAGCCGCGACCACCGTCGGCGCCACCGCGGTCGGTCCGTCGGTGAAAACGCTGCACGAACACCCGGACATCGTCGACAAGGCCGCCGCCGCGGGACGGGCCACGTACTGCTGGACCGTCGACAACCGCAGCGACGTCGAACTGTGCCGCGAACTCGGGGTCAGCTGGGTGGCCACCAACCACCCCGGGCGCACCAAGAAATGGCTGGCCTCCTGACCGGACCGGCGTCGGCGTGTAGGTTTTGGCGTCGTGGCAAAGAAGAGCAAGAGAAACAGTGGTCCGAAGCCGGGTAGCGCCCGCGCCGAGAAGCTCGCCCAGCGGCAGGCGGAACGGGAGAGCGCCGCGGCGGCCGTGACCCGGCCGTTCGAAGGCCTCGCCGCCGAATGCGATCTGGTGGCGCTGCGCGAGTTCGTCCCGTCGGCGACCGCCCCGCTTCCGGTCAAGGATTCGTCCCGTCCGGTGACGCTCGCGACCGTGCTGCCCGGTGCCGTCGCGGCGCTGGTCCGCGACGAGGGGGACAGCGCCACCGGGTTCGTCGGTGTGCAGGTCCAGGCGCACTCCGCCGACCTCGGCGCCGACCTGGCCGCGTCCGTCGCCTGGGTCCGTGATGCCGCCGCGGGCGAATCGCTGGCCTCCGCCAACCCGGGATCCGAGACCCCGGCACTGGCCGACGTGATCGACGCGGACGCACCGCTCGACATCACCGTGCACCAGGATTTCAACTGGTGGATTCCCGAAGGCGTGGAGCCGGCACCCGAGGTCGCGACGACCGTGCAGCACGCGAATGCGGCGATCATGCCGTCCGCGCGCGTCGAGGCCGAGGGTGTCGTCGCGGCGTGGTGGGTCGACGCGGGCGAGAAGGCGCACATCCGCTGGGTGCGCCCGGAGAACGAGGACGATCTGATGCTGGCCCTGGCACGCGTGCACGCGACCGGCGGCCTGCACCTGGGTGAGGGTTCGCGCTACGCCGGGTCGTTCCGGACGCACGGACTGCTGGTCCCGGTGTTCGACGTGGACCGCGAAAAGCACGCGAACGAGTGGGCCGCCGCCACCGTCGAACTCGGTCAGCGACTCGCCGAGGCGCTCGCCGTCGACGCGCCGCTGACCACCGAGGAACGACGCGCCCGCGACGGACTGCGCGGCCGCCAGGTGACGTTGCGATAGGCCCTCCGGGCCCGTGCGCCTTTCTGGTAGCCACCACAACCAGAAAGGCGCACGGGCGCGAAGCGCCTAGATGGAACCGCCGGCCGCGTGCGGTGCGCCGGACGTGTCTGCGGGGCCGCTCATCTCGCGTGCGACGAACTCCTCGAGGTCGAACAGGTTGCTGCCCGCGCGGTCTGCGATGGTCAGCAGCGTCGTCATGCTCGCGACCTCCTCGACCTGCTCCTTGAGGAACCACTGCATGAACTGCTCGCCGAGGTAGTCACCCTCCTCGCGGGCGGTGCTCGCCAGCTGCACGATCTGCTCGGTGACCGTCTTCTCCTGAGTCAGAGCGAGTGCGATCGGCTCGCGTGCGTTCTCGAACTGGCCCTTCGCCGCGTCGACACCCGACAGTTCCACCGAAATGTCGCGGTCGAGGAAGTACTGGACGATCATCATGGCGTGGTTGCGCTCTTCGACGGCCTGCTTGTAGAAGTGCTTGGCCAGCTGCGGCAGGTCCGAGTTGTCGAAATAGACGGCAGTCGCGATGTACTGGTGTGACGCGTTGAATTCGTTGCGAATCTGGTCGTGAAGCAGAGCGTGGAATTTCGTCTTGTGCGCGTCAGTGGAAGTCATGAAATGGATAATATCGCTGGTCAGGGCACGTGTCATCCAAGTTCGACCTAATTTTGGCAAGCGTTCCCAAACTAAAGTCAACCTAATTTCGGAACCATTCTGATGTCATTTTCCTAACGTGAACTGGCGACGAACGGTTGGGCGGGAACGGGGCAATCCGCGTCGCCGGGCCCCGGCCTCTGTATAAGATTCACACCGTTCCGACGGTGCGGAGGCGCAGGCACATGTTGAGACGACCCGGTGCGTGGATAGCGTTCATTCTCGGTGCCCTTTTCCTGGGCGCGACGATTCCGGCTCCCGTGCAGGCCGACCCGTTGTATCCCTGGCCGGACCCCGACCCCTTCTATTCGGCCCCCGCCGACCTCGGGGTCCTGAATCCCGGCGACGTCGTGCGGACGCGGCGGATCGACACCTGGATGTACGCGAACTCCGACGGGTGGCAGATCGCGTTCCGGTCGACGAACTCTGCGGGACATCCGATCCTGGCCGTCACCACCGTGCTGCTTCCCCGCGGTGTCGCGAACCCTCCGCTCGTGTCGTATCAGGCGATCGTGAATTCGCTCGGAACCAAATGTGCCCCGTCGCACTCGCTGTTCAATCTGGAACTGCAGGAGTCGCCGGGCCTGTATCTGGGGCTGCAGCGCGGCTGGGCGGTTTCGGTGCCCGATCATCTCGGCCCGACCGGCGCGTACGGTGCCGCGAAGCTCGGGGGAATGATCACCCTCGACAGCGTCCGGGCGGTCCAGCGGGTGGCCGAACTGGGGTTGACGCACAGCCCGGTGGCGCTGGCCGGATATTCCGGCGGCGGTATGGCCAGTGCCTGGGCCGCGGCGCTGGCGCCGACTTATGCGCCCGAACTGAAACTCGACGCGGTGGTGGCGGGTGGGATTCCCGCGGACCTCGAGCAGATGGCCCTGGGTCTGGGGTTCAATCCGCATCCGGGGTTCGGGCTCGCGTTCGCCGCCGCGATCGGTTTGGAACGTGAATACCCGGAGCAGCTGCCGATCTCGTCGCAGCTGAACGCGACCGGGCTGTGGCTGCGCGAGTGGATGTCGAACGAATGCCGCCGGTTCCTGCTGTTCCACGGCGCCTTCCGCAGCGCCGGACAGCTGGCCGCGTCCACCAGCCTCATGGCGAGTTCGGGTGCGCACCAGGTGTTGCGCGAGAACAGTCTGCGGTACTACGAGGGTGTCCCGACCGCGCCCCTCTACCTGTGGCACGGCACCCTCGACGGGCTGACGCCGTTCGATTCGATCGCGGAGACCGCGCACCGCTACTGCGCGGCCGGCGCCAGACTGACGTTCGTCCCGTACGAGATTTCCGAGCACATGACGACGGCAGTGGTGGGCTTTCCGGACGCGTACGAATACGTGGCCGCGAGATTCCGCGGCGAACCGGCGCCCACCCGCTGCTGACCCGTCAGGTCAGACGCCGCCGCCCGCGCGCTTCGGCGCACCCGGCCGGACCGGCGAGTTGCCGCTCATCTCGCGGGCGATGAAATCCTCGATGTCGAACAGGTTGTCGCCGGCGCGCTCGACGATCGTCAGGAGCGTGTGCATGCTTGCGACCTCCTCGACCTGTTCCTCGAGGAACCACTGGATGAACCGCTCGCCGAGGTAGTCGCCGGTGTCGCGGGCCGTGCGGGCGAGTTTGGTGATCTGCTCGGTGACGGCACGTTCCCGTTCCACCGCCAGTGCGACGGGGGCGCGCACCGAATCGAAATCGGTGACCACGTCGTCGATGCCGGGGACGGTCACCTGGAGGTTGTTGTCGATCAGGTACTGGACCATCATCAGCGCATGGCCGCGCTCCTCGGCGGCCTGCGAATAGAACCGGTGAGCCAGTTGCGGGAGATCGTGCGAGTCGAAATAGACGGCCACCGCGATGTACTGCTGGGATGCGGTGAACTCGTTGCGGATCTGCTGCTGCAGGAGGGCATGGAACTCGCTGGGTGCCTTCGGCTCCGGGTGCGTCATGGGTGTCAGTTTACGGCCGCGCGTCACGGTCCGGTGGTGACCAGTTCGGCTGGGACCTGACGGTCGTTGGCCAGCGCGTCGAAGAACTGCGATGCCCGGTCGTGATCCCAGAGCAGCACGTTCCCGGAGCCGTCGACGTCCTCGAAACCGCCCACGGGGACGGTGGTGGTGACCATGTCGCCGCGAACCGCCCAGGCGAGTGCGGCCAGGTTCCAGATGTGGTCGCTCTCGTCGACGCGCAACGATGCGGCGGTGTCGGTGACGAGCGGCCAGACGCGGAACGGGTTGAGCCACGTCGCCGGACTGGTGGCCTTCGACATCAACGCCGCCATGAACATCCGCTGATGGTTCATCCGGTCGATGTCGGCGAGCGCGGTCGCGCGGCTGCGGACGAAACCGAGCGCCTGCGCCCCCGACAGTTCCTGGCAGCCGGGTGCGAGGTTGATCCCCGCGAGCGGGTCGTCGATGGCGGTGTCCAGGCACATGTCGACGCCGCCGATCGCGTCGACGATGCCGGCGAATCCGCCGAATCCGATCTCCGCGTAGTGGTCGATGTGCAGACCGGACGCCTCCTCGACCGTCTGGGTCAGCAGTTGCGGACCACCGAACGCGAACGACGCGTTGATCTTGTCCTCGCCGTAGCCGGGGATCGACACGTACGAGTCGCGCGGGATGCTCACCATCGTCGCCGGGCCGCCGCCGCTGGGGACGTGCACCACGATGATGGTGTCGGTGCGGTCCGGACCGCTGTTGCCGCCGGTCGACAGTTGCTGTTCCTGCTCGGGGGTCAGCCCGGTGCGGCTGTCCGAACCGACCAGCAGCCAGTTCGTGCCGGGGGTGTCGCCGATCCGGCCGGGGTAGTCGGCCAGCGCGTCGATCCGGTTCAGCGAACTGTCGAGGTAATAGGTCATGCCCGCGAGCGCCAGGACCAGCACCAGGAACAGGATGCCGATGCGACGCCCCCAGTGCCGTGGCCGCCTGCGCTGTTGCGGCGGCTCCGGGGCCCGCGACGGTGCGGGCGGCGGAGGTGGTGGCGTGCGCGGGGGACGCCGGTCGGGCACCTGCGGTGGCGGTGGCGGTGGTGCGTCGCGGTACGGCTGCGGCGTCTGGGTGGGTGCGTAGCCGCGCGGACCCTGCGGCGGGGCCGAGCGGGACAGTTGCGGTTCCGGGGCCTGGGACCAGGCCTGCTGGGGCGGCGGCGGGGCGCCCCGGCCGTCGCGGCGGATCACCTGGGTGCCCTCCTGCGGCGGCGGACCCTGACGCGGCGCGGGGTGTCGCGGGCGAGGCGCAGGAGGCCCCTGTTGCGGCGGACCCTGCGGCGGCACCCGCCGGGTCTGCGGAGGAACCCGCTGGTCGGGAGGCGGGATTCGGCGGTTCGGGGGTGGCGGCACCTGCTGCCCGCCCGGCGTCCGCCGAGGCGGACGGGGCGGCAACGGAGGATAGGGGGCGTCGCCGGTCACCCGCACGACTTTACTGGTCCGGCCGGATTACGGAATCCAGCCGACGTGCCCGCGCAGCGCGGCATAGCCGACGAAAGCGACCGAATCGATGGTGGCGTGAGCGATCACGAGAGGCCACAACCGTCCGGTCTTCTGCCAGTACCGGCCGAACACCAGACCCATCGCGACGTTGCCCAGCCCGCCGCCGAAGCCCTGGTAGAGGTGGTACGTCCCCCGCAGCAGCGCCGACGCGAGCAGCGAAGAATTCTCGCTCCACCCGAGTTGCCGCAGCCGGGTGATCAGATACGCGACGACGAGCACTTCCTCCGCGCCGGAATTCGCGATCGCCCACAGGATCAGCGCGGGCAGACGCCACCAGTGGTCCCCGATCGTGCTGGGGACGACGGTGAGGTTGGCGCCGATCGCGCGGGCCAGCAGGTAGAAGCCGAGCCCGGGCAGACCGATCAGTGCGGCGAGCCCGACACCGTGCGTCGCATCGGGGCGCCAGCGGAATCGGCCGAGCCCGACGTCGCGTGGGCCGGCACCGCTCCGCCACAGGAGATACAGCCCCAGGGCGCCCCACGCGAGGAGTTTCACGACGCCGAGCAGTTGCCGGGCGACGTCGATGATCTGGTTCTCGGCGCGGGCGACGTTGAGCGCGACGGCCTGGTCGGCCAGGTTGCCGGGTGTGAGCAGCGATTCGGTCAGCGACAGCAGTCCCGACAGCCCGCTCGTCCCGAACGTGACGAGCAGGACGATCGTGATCTCGATCCACAGGGCCCGGCGCTCGGTGCCGGCGGCCACCGGGGCGGCCGGTTCGGGTGAGGCCGGCTGTAGCCAGGAGGTGAGCGTTGCGCGCGAGATCACGCCGCACACGCTAGCGTGCGGCGAACCGGAGGGCCGGTCAGCCGCGCGCGCGGAGTCCGTTCACGAACGGGCATCCCACCAGCAGCCGGATCGCCCTGCTCAGGGCGACGGCGTCGTCGACCGGCGCGGAGAACGGCATCCAGATGTCGCGATCGCCGTGGTCGTTCTCGACGCGCAGTCGCAGTCCGTACCGGTCGATGCCCAGGGGGCGGACGCGTCCGCGCCGCATGTGGGGCGGAAGTTTGCGCGACAGCATGTCGATGAGGTCGCGGTGGTCTTCGTCGAGGTGCTGGAGCCAGGCGGTCTCCATCTCCCAGAACGGGTCGGGCCGGGCGGCGAGCAGATCGTCCAGGGCGACGGGTTCGGCGCCACTCGAATCGGCGACCACCGCCGATTCGAGACGCAGTTGCAGCAGCGTCGCATCGTGTCCGACGTCGAGTAGTCCGGGGTGCGGGTATTCGGAGGCCACCTCGTCGGCGAGGGTGCGGGTGTGTGCCTCGCACAGCGCGTGGAGGTTGCCGCGCAGCCAGACGAGCGACCGCACGGGCTCGCGCAGCGCGAGCGGTGAGTTGTCGGTCAGTTCGAGCACGGCCGGGATTCCGCCGCCGCCGGCGAGCCAGGACAGCGTGGCGGCCGCCGACTCGGTGGGCACCGCGACGACGACGTCGCCGCTGGACCGCAGGTGGTGGACCGACGTGACGGTCGGTGCGCTGCCTTCGACGGCGAGTACCGCGTCCTGGGTCCGTGCGCACGAGCTACGCACACGCTCGGCGGTGGACGGACCGGTGGTCGTGACGGGCATGGAGCCTCCTTCAGGGTTCCGCGATACTGAGGTAACCCTAACCTAATGTGACGGAACCGGCGAGGGCAAGACCCGAAAAGATTTCGGTCCACGAGGCGGGCATACGGTGGGACGGTGGCCATACCTCTCTCCCTCGGTGTTCCGCGCTCCCGCGGACCGCAGTCGTTGCTCGCGGATCTGCTCAGCGGGACCCGGGACACGAGCCCGGCCGCCGGTGGCGCATTCGGACCGCGGGTGGTCGCGGCGTCCGCGCTGCTCGACGCCGTCGGCACCGACGCGGGCCGTGTGATCGTGGGGCTCGACGTCGACCCGGCCGTTCTCCGCACCAGCGAGCAGGCCTCCTACGAGGCGGTCCGGTTCCACCTCGACTGCCCGGCGGGCCAGCTCGGCGACGCGGTCGCGCTGCGGCTGCCGTCCCCGCTCGCGGTGTTCGTCGTCGCGGACGGCAGCGACGACGCCGGCCTGGCCGAGACGGCGCAGCACCTCGCGGACGCAGGCTGCATCCCGGGACTCGCGAGCGGGCACTCCATCGGCGAGGTCGCCGACTTCCTCGCCGTCCTCGCGCACGCCGACGTCGGATACGTGGCGCGGGCCCGTGACACCGCCGAGGTGCTCGCGCTGCTGTCGGGGACGGTCGCGTCCCTCCGCGGCGACGACGTGCGGGCGGCGCTCGCGACCCCGGATCCCACGAGACTCGCCTCGCTGATCCCCGAGGCCGCGGAGGCCGTCCGCGAGGTCCTGCTCGGGGTCGAGGTCGACGACCCGGTGCTCGTCGCCGGTGAGCTGGCGGACGCGGGTCTGCGGTAAAACATTCACCGTCAATGCGCCGGACCGTCAACGCTCGGTGCGTAATCTCGTAGTCGTGCCAAAGATCGCGTATTTCGGACCGTCGGGAACCTTCACGGAGATGGCGCTCGCCCAGCTCGAGGCCGAGGGTGCCTTCGACGGGCCCGTGGAGCGGGTGGCCGCGACGAGTCCGCCCGCCACCCTGGCCATGGTGCGTGACGGCGTCGTCGACGGCGCCGTCGTTCCCATCGAGAGCTCCGTCGAGGGCGCCGTGGTGCCCACCCTCGACTCGCTCGCGCTGGGTGACCGCCTGCAGATCGTGGCCGAGACCGAACTCGACGTGGCGTTCACGATCCTCGGCGGGGCGGGCGTCGAGCGGCTCGACCAGGTGCGCACCGTGCGGGCGTACCCGGTGGCGGCCGGTCAGGTGCGAATCTGGCTGGAGGAGAACTGCCCCGGCGCCCAACTCCAGACGGCGTCCTCCAACGCCGGCGCCGCCGAGGACGTGGCGAACGGCCTCGCCGACGCCGCCGTGTCCACCGCCCTCGCCGGCGAACGGCTCGGGCTCCGCAGCCTCGCCGACGGGGTCGCCGACGAGAAGAGCGCCCGCACCCGATTCGTTCTGGTCACCGCGCCCACCCGGGTGCCCGCCCGCACCGGCGGCGACCGCACCTCCGCCGTCCTCGAACCCCACAACACCCCCGGCTCCCTCGTCGGTGTGCTCTCCGAGTTCGCGACGCGCGGAATCGATCTCATCCGCATCGAATCACGCCCGGTGCGCACCACCCCCGGCCTGTACCGCTTCTTCGTCGACTGCATCGGGCACATCGAGGACCCGCTCGTCGCCGAGGCGTTCCGTGCGCTGCACCGGAAGTCGCACGTGCGGTTCCTCGGGTCCTGGCCCGCCGCCAACCCGAGCGGCCCGCCCCCGCCGTCCGACGGAGACGCGGCGGACTGGATCGAACGAATCCGTCAGGGAGAGAGGGAATCGTGAGCGGCAGGCTGATCCTGGTCCGGCACGGGCAGACCGAGGCGAACGTCGAGCGCAGGCTCGACACGAGGCTGCCCGGCGCCCGGCTGACACCCGAAGGACTCTCCCAGGCGGAGCGGCTCGGAAACGACCTCGCCGCACGCGCGACGACGGCCGCACTCGTGTCCTCGCAGGCACTGCGCGCCCGGCAGACGGCGCGGTTCGTGGAACTGGCGTCGGGCATCGCCGTCCAGGTGCGGGAAGGACTGCACGAGGCGCAGGCCGGTGAACTCGAGGACCGCAGCGACGAGGAGTCGCACAAGCTGTTCATGAAGACGTTCCACCTGTGGCACACCGGCGAACTGGACGCCCGGGTTCCCGGCGGGGAATCCGCCAACGACATCCTCGACCGGTACGTCCCGGTCGTGGACTCCCTGCGTGAGCAGTACCTCGACGATCCGGCGGCCTCGGGCGACGTCGTGCTGGTCAGCCACGGCGCCGCCATCCGGCTCGTGGCAGCACAACTGGCCGGGGTGCCGGGGCTGTTCGCCGCCAACAATCACCTGGCCAACACCCAGACGGTGGAGTTGACCCCGCTCGCGGGCGGCAGCTGGGAGTGCGTGCGCTGGGGAACCGTGGAGCCGCCGTTCGAGCACCGGGTGATCCCCGGCGCCGACGATCCGATGGGGTGACGTCGTTGCGCGCACCCTGCGGTTGCGCGACGATGGAGGAAACCGTCCTCGAGGAGTGACGGCGTTGGATTGGTTCGTTGGCGAAAACTATTCGCTCGGTCGGCTGCTCGTCACCGAGGGGCTCGCCGCGATCTACCTCGTCGCGTTCCTGGCCGCGAGAAACCAGTTCAGGCCGCTCGTCGGCAGCACCGGGATGCTGCCCATCCCGAAGTTTCTCCGTGCCGTCCCGTTCACGCGTTCGCCGAGTATCTTCCACCTGCACTACTCCGACCGGTTCTTCGAGGGGATCTGCTGGACCGGCGCCGGACTGTCGCTCGCCGCGCTGCTCGGTCTGACGCAGGTCGTCCCGCTCGCCGTGTGCATGCTGGTGTGGTTCGCCCTGTGGGTGCTGTACCTCTCGATCGTCAACGTCTCCCAGCTCTGGTACAGCTTCGGCTGGGAGTCGCTGCTGCTAGAGGCAGGTTTCCTGGCGATCTTCCTGGGCAACGCGTCGGTCGGGCCACCGATCCTGGTGCTGCTGATGCTGAGGTGGTTGCTGTTCCGGCTCGAATTCGGGGCCGGGCTGATCAAGATGCGCGGCGACCGATGCTGGAAGAACCTCACCTGCCTGTACTACCACCACGAAACCCAGCCCATGCCCGGACCGTTCAGCTGGTACTTCCACCGGCTACCGAAGCCGCTGCACCGGGTCGAGGTGCTCGGCAACCACTTCGCTCAGCTGGTGGTGCCGTTCGGGCTGTTCGCGCCGCAACCGGTCGCGGCCGTCGCCGCGACGATCATGATCGTCACCCAGCTGTGGCTGGTGGCGAGCGGCAACTTCTCTTGGCTGAACTGGACGACCATCGTGCTCGGTCTGTCCGCCATCCCCGACAGCGTGTACGAGACGGTGCTGCCCGTCGACGTCCCGGCGGGCAGCGACTCGGCGCCCGTCCCGTTCGCTGCGCTGGTGATCGCGGTGACCGCGCTCGTCGTCGTGTTGAGCTACTGGCCCATTCGCAACCTGATCTCCCACGGCCAGCGCATGAATGCGTCGTTCAACAAATGGCACTTCGTCAACACGTACGGCGCGTTCGGCAGCATCACCCGGGTGCGGTACGAGGTGATCGTGGAGGGCACGTCCGACGCTCATCGCGGCCTGCATTCCGAGTGGAAGGAGTACGGCTTCAAGGGGAAACCGGGTGACGTCAACCGGCGGCCGCGCCAATTCGCGCCGTATCACCTGCGGCTCGACTGGTTGCTCTGGTTCACGGCGATCTCGCCCGGCTACGCCGAACCGTGGTTCCGGGGGTTCGTCGAGCGGCTGCTGCGCAACGACCCGGACACCCTGAAGTTGTTGCAGTACAACCCGTTCCCGGATCAGCCGCCGAAACATGTGCGTGCGCGCATGTACCGGTACGAATTCACCACCTGGAAGGAGCGCCGCGAGACCGGTGCGTGGTGGAAGCGGCAACCCGTGTAGGTCAGCGGAGCCGGTCGGCCAGCGATTCCAGCGCCTGCCGCAGGCGTTGCGGGGTGCCGGGGCTGAGCGACGACCACGCCACGCCGTGCGCGGACACACTGGACGTGCCGACGATGCGCCCGGCCTCCGTGTCGAATACCGTGACGGGCCCGCCGACCGGATCGTATTGCCCGTCGCCGTAGACGATTCCGACGATCTCGGCGTAGGTGGTGCAGCCGGCCATCGCGTTGCCCAGAACCGTCGCGTCGACCGCGGGCACGCCGAGCACGGCGAGCGCGGCCGCGAGCGACTTGCCGTCCCCGCCCTGATCGAACGCCGCGCCGAGTTGGACCGTGGGTGCGTTGACGACGCCGGCGTTCAACGGTTCCACCGCCCCCAGCGCACCGATCACGGGCGCGAAGATGTCGGCGCCCGCATCCTGGACGACGTACGTGTCGCCGGCCCGCAGGGCCAGCACCGACAGTGCCTCGCCCCGGGAGACGCACAGTCGCGAGATGCTGCCGTCGACGTACCAGCGCAGGGCGATCTCCCACAGCGGCCGGGCCAGAACCCGCAGGCGGTCGGCGAGTTCGGGGTGGACCCCACCGCCCGGGAGCAGATCCCGGGCGGCGAGGGCGCCGGCGGCGCCGCGGAACGCGGCGTCCCTGGCGTCGTACGTGTCGTACCGCGGGGTGGCGTCGAGCACCACCGGCAGCACGTCGAGCGCGAGCGTGTCGACGAGATAATCCATTTCGTCGAGGCTCAGGGTCACCGCCGGCAGGGTCGGTACGCCCGGCTGGGTGCCCAGGTCGATCACCGTCCCGACTCCCGGTGGTCGGGGTTCGCGCCGATGACCGAGGGAATGACCGTGCGCCCGTCCGAGAAGTGCTCGAAGTTCTTCAGGTAGTCGGGGGTCTCCCGCTCGTCGTCGTCCTGTGAACCGGCCGCGCCCGCCCCGCGACCGACCGACATCGGTCCGCTACCGGTGCCGCCGCGCGTCGCCGCGGCCGGGTTCACGTCGGCGCGAACGTCTCCGATCACCCCGCCGGGTGTGGCTGCCGGTGCGCCGGGCCGTGCCCCCTGGCCGCCGTCGGTCCTGCCCCAGCCCTCGGGCAGCGTCGCCCCGCCTGCCGCGCCGGCGCCGATGCCACCGACGGAGGTGCGGGCGGCCGCGGCACTGGTCGCCGCGGAACCGCCGCCGTACGAGCCACCGGACAGCACCGGCGCACCGCCCATCATCGGGGCGGCGCCGCCACCGGTGACCGCGGACAACGCCGCGCCGCCGATGTTGCTCGCCGCCGACGTGGCGGTGGAGACGGTGGTGCCCGCGATGCTGCCGACCTGTGACGCGGCCGTGGTGACGGCCGGGTTCTGGCCTGCGGCCATCAGAGCGGCCGCCGCGGCACGTGTCGGATCGAATTCACCGTCGGCCGGGATTTCGTCGAACGTCCCGACCTCCTTCGAATCGGCCTTGGTGACGATCCGCGGGGGCTGCCGGTACGCGCGCTTCAGTGCCAGGATGTTCGACGCGGCCTCGTAACCTTCCATCACGAGCCCCGCGCGGATGTCCATCGCACGGTCCGCGGCCTCCGCGGCCGCGGCGGTGCCGTTGAGCGCACCACCCGTCGTGTACGCGGTGGCCTTCGCGGTCTTCACGGCGACGATCTCGGGAATACTCGGCATGATGAGCGCGGCGGTGGTGTACGCGCCCGCTTCGAGCCCCGCCTTCGCGGCCGTGTCCGCGGCGAGTTCCGCGCATTCGGCCGTCCACACCGTGAACGGCGTGATCTTCGCGAGTGCCGCGACCGCGGACACACCCTGCCAGCCGGCCGCGAGTTCGGCCATCACACGCACCAGCGTGAGGTTGGCGTCGACGAAGCTGGTGGACAGCGCCGTCCACGCCGCGCTCGCCACGCTCAGCGGCACCGGTCCCGCGCCCGCGACGAGGGTGGTCGAGTTGACGGTCGCCCCTCGGGGCAACCAGATGACACCTGTCAGTCCCATGGTCATGTCTGATCTCCTGGTGGTTTCGAGGCGCCGGCCGTCACATGCCCGCAGCGAGGGTCGCGCCGAGCGCGACGTCCTCGGCGACATACAACGCGGCCTGGGTGCGGAGCGTGTTCGCGGTCTCGCGCATCTCGAGAATGCCCTGCGCGACAGCGGGGGTGAACGTGCCCGCGACGGTGTTGAAGTAACCGGCGGCGTGCAGGGAGACCTCTTCGCTCCCGGAGGGGAGCACACGGATGGCCGCGGAGTTGAGAGCGACCGCTGCCTCGAGACGCGCGGCGAGCGCGTCGAGTTCCACGGCGGCGGCGACGAGAGCTTCAGGTGCGACGTGCAGATCCGGCATGTGCGTCGAACTCCTTCTTGACCTAGGCAGGCGGAAGGCAGTTGCCCCCCGGCAAACGAACTGCATGTGCAGCTGTCCCTACACACTTGGACGCTGCACCGCGCTCTTCGGTTCCCCCCGATCCCGAGAAATTCTTCTCGGGAAAACCGTTCATCCCCAGCCGAGCTCGTGCAAGCGATCTTCTTCTATCCCGAAGTAGTGCGCAACCTCGTGTATCACGGTGACGGCGACCTCGTGGACGACTTCCTCCTCCGAACTGCAGATTTCGAGGAGGGCGTCGCGATAGACGGTGATGGTATCGGGCAGCGATCCGCCGTAATGACTGTCCCGCTGCGTCAGGGCGATCCCGTGATACAGGCCCAGAAGATACGGGTCCTCGTCGTTGCGGTCGTCGACCAGCACGACGACGTTGTCGATCGCTGCCGCGAGCTGGGGTGGGATCAGATCGAGTGCGTCGCCCACCAATTCCTCGAATCGGTCGGGCGTCATGCTCACCGCCACATCAGTTCCCGGGGGGTGGGGCCGCGCCGGGGAGCGGCGTCGGCATCGACCTGCCCTCCGGGACCGGCGGCGGAGGCACGGGCGCGGCGCCGTTGATGAGGATCTCGCCCTTCGCCGAACCGGTGATGGTCGAGAAGCCGCCTGCGTCGGTCTCCTTACCCACCGAGCAGTTCACCCGTCTGCTGYCCGCGAGCCAGCTGTCGAGTTCCAGGTTGTCCCAGAACAGTGTGAGCGTCTTGTTCCGCAGCGCGTCTGCGGAACCGAGGTATTCGTTGGCGGCCTGCGTGCACACGCCTTCGAGATACTTGTCCTGATCCTCGACGGACGGCATCGACGACGGGAACTGGGTGGCCAGGTCGACGACGGAGATCACTTCGAAGGCATGGGGTTGCGCGCAGTCGACGGGATCGGTCGGCACGTTCTGGTTGATGCCGATGCAGGTGCCGGGGTCCCAGATGTTGGATTGGTCCTGCTCGGCCACCTTCCCGGTGAACGGCAGCAACGTTCCTGCCGTGCTGGAGAATTGGAGGCCGCACCGCAGGGTGCGTTCGCCCGCGGCCCAACCGGACTCGCTGGGGAACATCAGGCCCACACTGAACTTGCCGTACGGATCGAACTTTGCGCCGAGATAGGAGTCGACGGCGGGCACGCAGTGCTCGTCCCGCAGTGCGGCGAACCGCAACGCACCCGGGTAACGCGAACCGGGACCGAACTCGGCGCCGGGATACACGCTGAGATCCAGCGGCGCCGCCACCTCGAACCGGTGCTCGTCCGCACAGTCGACCTTCGCGACGTCCTTCCGGTCTTCCTGGGGGTCGTTCGACGGCGTCCAGTCGAGGCAGTCGCCCGCCGCCGCCGAAGAGAACGCGTCGCCCTCCGCCGAACCCGTCGCCTGCGGTCCGGCACCCGTCGAGTGCGTGGGGAGATTCTCGCTGCGGTTGAAACCGCCGGCGATCGCGACCGTGGCGATCGCCGCCACCACGGCACCTGCCGCGACGGCCGCGAGCGCGCGACGCGTCGTGGTCGCGGACATGCTGCGGGGAGCCTTCTCCGGTTGCCCGCCATTCTGCGGCTGGGGGTCGGCGCCGTTCGACTGATCTGAGGACATCGATTTCCATAATGCCCGTTCCGATCGAGGAAGCAGAACAACTCCCGCAATCGGCTCGAACCCGGCGTACCTTCGACAACCATGAGCGACGACTCTCAGCGCTCCGCCGAGCCGGTGGATCCCGAACTGCAGGAGCTCGCCGGGCGCGTGTTCGATACGGCACGATCCGGCGACGCCGTGTCCCTCGCCACGTACCTCGACGCGGGCGTCCCGGTGAACCTCGCCAATCAGAACGGCGACACGCTGGTGATGCTGGCGGCCTACCACGGTCACGCCGAGGCCGTTCAGGTTCTGATCGACCGCGGGGCCGACGTCGACCGGCTCAACGACAAGGGGCAGTCCCCGCTGGCAGGGGCGCTGTTCAAGGGCGAGGACGCCGTGGTGCGAGCCCTCGTCGCCGGTGGTGCCGACGCCACGGCGGGCCACCCGACCGCCGTCGACGCCGCCCGGATGTTCGGCCGCGAGGATCTCCTGACCCTGCTGGAACCGAAACCGGAGTGAGCCGCTCCGCGGCGCCCGGTAGGGTTTGAAGCCGTGATTGACCTGAAGTTCCTCCGCGAGAACCCCGACGCCGTCCGCGAGTCGCAGCGCACCCGTGGCGAAGATCCCGCCCTGGTCGACGCGTTGCTCGAGGCCGACGCGTCCCGTCGCGCCGCCGTTCTCGCCGGCGACAACCTGCGTGCCGAGCAGAAGGCGTTCGGCAAGAAGGTCGGTCAAGCGTCCCCGGAGGAGCGTCCGGCGCTGCTCGAGGGATCCAAGGAACTCGCGGCCAAGGTGAAGCAGGCCGAGGCCGAGCAGCACCAGGCGCAGGCCGCGCTCGACGCCGCGCACCGGGCGATCTCCAACGTCGTCCAGGACGGCGCCCCCGCCGGCGGTGAGGACGACTTCGTCACACTCGAGACGGTCGGGGAGATTCCGGCGTTCGACTTCGAACCCAAGGACCACCTCGAGCTGGGTGAGTCGCTGGGGCTGATCGACATGGAGCGCGGGGCCAAGGTCTCAGGCGCCCGCTTCTACTTCCTCACCGGCTTCGGCGCCATGCTGCAGCTGGGAATGCTGCAGCTGGCCGCGCAGAAGGCGATGGCCAACGGCTTCCAGATGATGATCCCGCCGGTGCTGGTGCGGCCGGAGATCATGGCGGGTACCGGGTTCCTCGGCGCCCACGCGGACGAGATCTACCACCTCGCCGACGACGACCTCTACCTCGTCGGCACGTCCGAGGTCCCGCTGGCCGGGTACCACTCGGGGGAGATCCTCGACCTCGCCGACGGCCCCAAGCGGTACGCCGGCTGGTCGACGTGCTTCCGCCGCGAGGCAGGCAGCTACGGCAAGGACACCCGCGGCATCATCCGGGTGCACCAGTTCGACAAGGTGGAGATGTTCACCTACTGCAAGCCCGAGGACGCCGACGCCGAGCACCAGCGCCTGCTCGCGTGGGAGCGCGACATGCTCGCCGCCATCGACGTGCCGTACCGCGTGATCGACGTGGCCGGCGGCGACCTGGGGTCGTCGGCGGCTCGCAAGTTCGACTGCGAGGCCTGGGTGCCGACGCAGCAGGCGTACCGCGAGCTCACGTCGACGTCCAACTGCACGACGTTCCAGGCGCGTCGCCTCGGCGTGCGGTACCGCGACGAGAACGGGAAGCCGCAGACGGCCGCAACCCTCAACGGCACCCTCGCCACCACCCGGTGGATCGTCGCCATCCTGGAGAACCACCAGCAGTCCGACGGCACCGTGCGGGTGCCCGAGGCGCTCGTGCCGTTCGTCGGGACGGATGTTTTGAAACCGTGATGCGCCGCCCCGAGATTTTGGGAAGGCTACCCTTGCGCGATCGCGAGAATGATGTAACCCTTACCTAATCCAGTTGGTTGGTGAGGAGCTCCACATGTTCGTGTGCATCTGCAAGGCCGTGACGGAAGACGAAGTGCATGAGCACTGTGCCGCCGGGGCCGACAGCGCGGATGCGATCGGTGAGCGGTGCGGTGCCGGCTGGGGATGTGGAACGTGCGTAGATCGGTTGAAGGAGATTCTGGGCGAGCGGACGGTCGTCGGTAGCACGGCCGCGTGACAAAACTGCAGCACAACTGAATCCCGCGATTCGCCACACCGTGGTATCGCCAGTGGTACGTTCGCCACAACCGGGGCGAACGGAGAAGTCATGCGTGGCGACGACGAGATCATTGCTCTTCTCAACGAACAGTTGACCAGTGAGCTGACCGCGATCAACCAGTACTTCCTGCACTCGAAGATGCAAGCCAATTGGGGATTCACCAAACTTGCGGACAAGACCCGGGCGGAGTCCATCGAGGAGATGACTCACGCCGAGATCCTCACCGACCGGATCCTGTTCCTCGAAGCGCTTCCGAACTATCAGAAGCTGCTGCCGCTGCGCATCGGGCAGGACCTGCGCGAGCAGTTCCACTCCGACCTCTCCATCGAAGTCGAGGTCGTCGAGCGCCTGCGTCCGGGCATCCAGATGTGCCGCGAGAAGGGCGATGCCACGTCGGCGAAACTGCTCGAGGGGATCCTCAAGGAAGAAGAGGATCACATCGACTACCTCGAGACGCAGATCGAGTTGATGGACAAGATGGGCGACCAGCTCTACATGGCCCAGCTCGTCGATCAGCCGCCGACCGTCGGCTGAACGTACCCTTCGACGCCTCAGATGCGCCGAAGGGTACATTCACCCGCCGGGGTCAGAGCTTCGTGGACCGCAGTTCGTGCCCCTTGGACGTCTTGCAGCGCCCCGACTCGAGGTCCCACTGCCAGCCGTGCAGGTTGCAGGTGAGGTTGGTGCCGTCGACGACGCCGAACTTCGACAGGTCGGCCTTCAGGTGCGGGCAGCGCCGCTGGATCTCGTAACCGCCGAGTTCGATCGACGCGGAGTCGTCGTGGGCCTCGGCGAACCAGCCGTCGGCGTACGCGATGCGCTCGTCGGTGAGGCACTTGAAGAACGTGTAGAGGAATTCGTTGTACCCGCCGACGCGCCACGCCTCGAAGCGGGTGGACAGGAAGATGGTGTTCACCCAGTCGGGCTCGTCGTCGCGCAGCACCGTGCGCACCAGTTCGGGGGCGATGCGGAAGCCGTACCGGTACTTGCCGTCCTTCTCGCCGCGCGGGCGGACGGTGCGCGCCGGGAAGTCGAGGACGACGGTCTCGTCGCCCATCACCAGGCCGACGGGGTAGCCGATGCCGTCGCAGATCAGGTCGGACTGCTTCATGATCGGCTCGAACTTCGCCTTCAGCGCCTCGAGCAGCGGCTCACCCTCGGCGGGGGCCCACGTGGCCTTCTCGGCGGCGAGGACCGGTGCCAAGCGCTGCGCCATGTCCTCGATGTATGCGGCCTTATCGGAGAAGATCTTGTCGACCTCGGCGTCCGGGATCGGGTGCGTGAGCGTCAGCTCGGCACCCTTCATGTCCGCGGTGGACCCCGGGATCATCAGGATCCCGCCGTCGTTGCCGTGGATCCGCATCTGCTCGAGGAACGTGATCTGGTCGGGGAAGATGTTGCCCTCGTCACCCCGGTCGTCGTTCAGGTAGCGCAGCGCGTCGTCGAGGAACACGGGCGGCCCCGCGGACGGCACCACCCACGTGGCCGCGACCTGCTCGATGTAGCTGCGACAGCGGTCCATGCCGCGCTGACGCTTCTGCTTGCCGAAGTTGGCCTTCGTCTTGGTCGGAATGTCGTAGACCATCGGGTACCAGATGGCGCCCGAGTACTGCAGCAGGTGGATATCGATCTTGCCGAACTCGTCGTGCAGGACGTCCATGTCGACGGGCCGGGCGTCGTTCATGTTGAAACAGGTGGTCTCGCCATCGGACACCACGAGACCCGAGTCGCCGATCGGACCGTCGGCGGGCGCGCGCAGCGCGATGATCATGATGTCCAAGTCACCTTTGGGCCCGGTGACCTTGTGCTTGACGGAGTCCTCGGTCTCGAAGAATTTGTGGAAGCCCAGCGCCTCGAGCTCACGCCTGAGGTCCGGCACCGGATAGTCGGGGAGCAGCACGGTCGCGTCTTTGTCGACGTGCTTGGCCAGGTTCTCCGGGTCGAAGTGGTCCTTGTGCAGGTGCGACACGTACAGGTAGTCGCAGTTGCCGAGGGTGTCCCAGTCGAGCTGCGTGTTGTCCGGAAACGGGAACCAGGACCCGAAGTACGCGGGGTTGACCCACGGGTCGCACAGGATCGAGCCTGCCTCGGTCTGGATGTGGAATCCGGCGTGTCCGACGCTGGTGACCTGCACTGGTATGCCTCCTGGGAGCTGAGCGACTGTTCCAGGGTAGGCGTTCCCCCCAGGTGAGTGACAATGCGCGCTCCAGCACACCGTGCCACTCACGTGCGGTCAGGTCACTTCGCCCAGGCAATATCCGTCGGGTCCGATGGACAGCGTGACCTGCTTGGTGACGGTCACACCGGACACGTCGGTGACCGGAACGGACACGTCCAGGTAGTCACCGCGGACGGGTGTGGCGGTCATCGCGTCGGCGGCGAACGCGGTGGTCCCGGCCAGGACGTCGGGGTCGAGCCGGAGCGGCGGACGGCCGCCTGCGCCCGTGCCCGCCGGGTCCCATGGGCTCAGGCCGGGGCAGATCAGCGGGTAGGCGGTCTCGGTGTCCGCCCGGTTCACCGGCGCGCCGGACTCCCGCGACAGGAACCGGGTGACGGCGTACTCGGCGTCGGCGGGGGTGTAGAAGTCGACGGTCCCGGCGGGGTGGACGTGGGGGCAGGCGTAGCCGGACGCGATCTCGCTGCGTTTGACGGACACCGTGGTCCCGCCGCCCGTCCACGACACCGCGAACTGCCCGTCGAGGCCGGGTTGCGCGAGCGCCCCGAGGATCGCGGACGCGTCGGCGTACTGGTCGGCGGCCTGCGCGGGCGGCAGCGTCCAGCATTTCGCGGGGACGGCGGCGGGCCGGGTGACCAGGTCGGTGGCCCAGGCTCTGACCGCGTCCACCGCCGCGGGGTTGCCGGGCACCTCACCGACGACCACCTGCGGCACGGGGGCAGGCGGTGTGGTGGTCGTGGGCTCGGCCGCGGAGGTGGGCGCGGACACAGCGTCGGCCGGGGGCTCCTCCGTCGGGATGCCGGACTGCGAATCGCACGCCGCCCCCGCCCCGAGGATCACCGCGACGACCGGCGCGATGAGCGCCCTCCTGCCCGTGCCACCCATGTCCAGCGCGCCCTTTCTGTCGACTCCCCACCGAATGTCCGTCCCCGACGGCGGGCCAGATCGCGGATACCCGGCTACGCTAGCCGATTGTGGAACCCGTCTACCGAACCGTCATCGGCATCGCCCGCACCGTATTCGCCCTCGAGGGGCTGAAGTTCACGGTGAAGGGTGATCAGCACATTCCGGCGACGGGTGGGGCGGTGATCGCGATCAATCACACCGGCTACATGGACTTCACCTACGCCGGACTTCCGGCCCGCAGGGTGAAGCGGTACGTCCGCTTCATGGCGAAGAAGGAAGTGTTCGACAACAAGATTTCGGGCCCGATCATGCGCGCGCTCAAGCACATTCCGGTCGACCGGGCCGCCGGCTCGGATTCGTACAAGGCGGCCGTCGACTTCCTGCGTCGCGGCGAACTGGTGGGCGTCTATCCGGAGGCCACCATCAGCCGGAGCTTCGAGATCAAGGAATTCAAGTCGGGTGCCGCGCGGATGGCGATCGAGGCGAATGTGCCGATCGTCCCGGTGGTCATCTGGGGCGCACAGCGGGTGTGGACCAAGGGGTTCCCGAAGCGGCTGGGCCGCACGAACACTCCCATCTCGATTGCCGTCGGTGAGCCGATCCAGCCGTTCGAGCCGGCGTCCGAGCTGACCGAGAAGCTGCACACCACCATGACCGCGATGCTCGCGGACCTTCAGCAGGGGTACGACCACCCGGCAGGGGAGTACTGGGTGCCCGCGCGACTCGGTGGCAGTGCGCCGACGCTCGACGAGGCGAACAAGATGGACGCCGCCGACGCCGAGGCGAAGGCGCAGGCCCGCCGGTCCCGGGAGACCGGTAGCTAGAGACGGTGGCGGTGGAGCCGGTCTACGCGGCTGTCGAGTCGACGGCCAGGGCGTTGTCCCTGTTCCAGGGGCTGAGGATGACGCGAGTCGGCCTCGACAACATCCCCGCCGAGGGCGGTGCGGTGCTCGCGGTCAATCACACCGGGTACCTGGACTTCGTCCAGCTGGCACTCGCGGTCGGTGCGGTGGACCGCAAACTGCGGATCATGGCCAAGGCCGAACTCGCGAACAACAAGGTGATGGCGTTCCTGATGCGCGGATGCGGGGTGATCCCGGTCGACCGGACCGCGGGAGCGGGCGCCTACCTCACCGCGGTGGAGCGGCTGCGCGAGGGCGAACTGGTGGGGGTGTACCCGGAGGCGACCATCAGCCGGAGCTTCGAGATCAAGGAACTGAAGTCGGGTGCGGCGCGCATGGCGATCGATGCCGGGGTGCCGATCGTGCCCGTCATCGTGTGGGGTGCTCAGCGGATCGCCACCAAAGGCCGGCCGAGACAACTTGGACGGCACCGCTTCCCGGTGACCGTCGAGGTGGGACGGCCGATCGAGCCGCGCGAACCGGCGGACGCCCTCACCGAGACCCTGCACGCGGAGATGGGCGCGATCCTGCGCCGGGTGCAGGACGGATTCGACCATCCGGCGGGCGCGTACTGGGTGCCCCGACGTCTCGGTGGCAGTGCGCCGACCATCGAGGAAGCCACCGAGCTGGACCGCCGCGAGGCGGAGGAACGCCGGTCCCGGTAACGGCCGCCCGGTGGCGTCGCGGGCCCGGCAGGCAGAATGGCTGGGTGAGCCCAGACCGACCGAGCCTTGTAGCGTCCGATGTCGACGGCACCCTGATCGGGGAGGACGAGCGCATCAGCGCCCGCACCCGGGACGCCGTCGCGTCGGTCGTCGCGTCGGGGACACCCTTCGTGCTGGCCACCGGCAGGCCCCCGCGCTGGATCCATCCCGTGGTCGAGGGCCTCGGCTACGCGCCGCTCGCCGTCTGCGCGAACGGCGCCGTCATCTACGACAGCGACAGCGACCGCGTGCTCAGCGCCGCGACCCTGGACGTGGACACCCTCACCTGGCTGTCGGCGATCGCGCTCGACGTGCTGCCCGGCGCCGGTCTCGCGGCCGAGCGGGTCGGGGTCAGCGCCCACGACGCCGCCACGCCGCAGTTCGTCAGCTCGCCCGGCTACCAGCACGCCTGGCTCAACCCCGACAACACCGAGATGTCCGAGAACGAGGTCGTCGCGGCCCCCGCGGTGAAGTTGCTGATCCGGGTGCCGGAAATGTCCAGTCAGGCGATGGTCGACGCGCTGGCGCCGCACATCGGGCGCCGCGCCGACGTCACGTTCTCCACCGACAACGGGCTGATCGAACTGTCGGCGGCGGGCATCACGAAGGCGTCCGGGCTCGCGCTGGTCGCGGAACGGCTCGGCGTGACGGCGTCGCAGATCGTGGCGTTCGGCGACATGCCCAACGACATCCCGATGCTGAACCTCGCGGGCCGCGGTGTCGCCGTCGAGAACGCGCATCCCGACGCCAAGGCCGCCGCCGACGAGGTGACGGCCACCAACTGGGACGACGGGGTCGCGAAAGTACTCGAGCGCTGGTGGTCCTGAGACCACCAGCGCCCGAGAGGGGGTAACCCGGTCAGCCGGCCGGAACCGGTGCCGGCTCGACGGGAGCGGGCGCGGGAGCCGGTTCGGGTGCAGGTGCAGGTGCCGGAGCGGGCTCGGCGGGGGCCGGCGGAATCTGTGCCGGGTCCGCGGGCGGTGCGACGGGAGCCGCGGCATCGACCCGGGCGCCGTTCTTGTAGGCCTCCGCGTAGGTGTCGTTGTACGTCTTCAACACCTTGGTCACGATGCCGGTGAGCTCGTTGAAGATCAGCGAGCCGTTCTCGAAGTCGGTGCGCAGACCGCCCGGGATCGAGTACTCGTCACTGGTCGGCAGGCCCAGTTCACCGTTGTCGGCCCCGAGGCTCTGCCACGTCTTGAAGATCTGGCCGAGGACCGCCCACACGCCGCCGTTGGGCGAGGTGAAGATGGCGCCGTTGGCGAACTCTGCGCCCGAGTTCCCGGCCTTGGCCTGCAATAGTCCCGTGATGGCCTGGCCGAGCCTGCCGGTGTCGCCGCCTTCCGCGACCCACTTCTGGGCGACGGGCGACGGATCGGTGAGCCGCAGCAGTTCGTTGACCAGGGCGGGGATCCCGGCGCCGAGGCTGCCGCTGGCATCCGTGCCCGGACCGCCGGACGGCGCCGGAGCCTCACCCGCGTGTGCGTCCGAGGCCAGCGACGCGTTGCCGCCAAGGTTGGCGGCCGCGATCTGCCGGATCTCGTCCATGTGCGAGTACGCCGCGTCGCCCGGGCAGGACGTGTTGCCGACATCGCGGTGCGCGAAGATCACCGGCAGGTCGACGGCCTCACCCTCCGCGTACGGGGTGAACTCGGTGCCCTCGGAGTACATCGTCGTCTCGCCGAGCGGGTCGAGTCCGGCCTTGCCGAGCTTCCAGCCGAGGAACTTGCCGACGGCGTCGAGCGTGGCCTGCGGCGGATCCTCGGACGAGAAGTCTCCCATCATCGCGACGCCGGTGGTGTTCTCGTTGAACCCGCCCGCGTGTGCGCCCTGGACGGGACGGTCGAGACCGCCTGCGCGGCCCTCGAAGATCTGGCCGTATTTGTCGACCAGCGCGTTGTAGCCGATGTCGCACCAGCCGAGCGTCTGCGCGTGGTACGCGTAGATCGCCCGGACGATCTCGGCCGATTCGGCCTTCGAGTAGTCGTTGGCGCCCGCGGTGTGGTGCACGGTTGCACCGCCGATGAAGTCGTCGTAGTCGGGGTCCTGGCAGCGGATGGACTCGTCCGCGCCCCACTGCTGTCGGCTGATGACCTTGGGGCCGCCGCTGTCGAGCGGGCTCGCGATGTCGCTGAGCGTGGCGTCGCCGGGGCCGCTGCCCGGTTCGATGAGCACGGCGGTGACGTCGTCGGCGCCCGCTCGTGCCGGCTGCTGTCGCAGCGGCGTGTTGACGGCGGCGGGGGTGTACCCGAGCGGCGCGGCCCCGCCGGCGGCGGGCGCCGGTGCGGGAGCGGGTGCCTCGGGTGCGGGAACCGCGTCCGGTGCGGGTGCGGGTGCGCCCGCCTGGGCGGGTGCGGAGGTGGGTGTGAGGATCTGGATCGCCTTCGTCAGCCCGACGTAGACGGGTTCGGTGGCGACCGTGCCGTCCGACGCGGTCTTGTCGGTGCGACGGGTGTCGATCATGTCGGGGGAGACCCACTGTCCCCACGTTCCGTCGGCCTGCAGCGCACGGACCTTCGACTCCGCGGACGCGAGGGTTTCGGACGTGAGCGCCACCATGCTGAACGGGGTGTCGCGGGACAGTTCCTTGACGATCGCGCCGGGCTGCTGATCGGCCGGGGGCAGGATCGCGGGGTCGGAGACGTCGCCCGGGGCGGGGATTTTCAGCGGGATCTGCAGGCTCGGGATCTGGATTCCRCCGGGGAGTTGCACGTTGCTGGGGATGTGGAGGTACGGCGGGATCTTCAGGTTCCGGAGGTCGCCGATGTTGACGTCCGGCAGGTTCAGCCCGGTCAGTTCCTTCAGCGGGATCACGATGTCGGGGATCTGCGACAGCACTACCTGCGCGATCTCGGTGGACACGGCGGAGTTGGAGGTTTCGTTCGTGGATCGGACGTCCGAGGGTGCGCTACTGATGCCGTAGACCGCAACGGGACTTGCGACAGCCAGCGCGGCGACAGCCCCGAGGACGATCGAGGGCTTCGGTCGACGGTGCGGCAAGGGGGACTCTCCTCAGTTGTAGTTTCCTGCGAGCGACCTCGCGTGTCTGCAACTCGTGATGCTTGTGTGACGGAAGAGACTGTTGTTGCTAACTCCAATCACTCTTGCCACACTAGTCACACAGGTCCATAACGCTCAACCTTACATTGAGACTTTATCCCGAATTTCTCGGACCCGCTGAGACGAGGTGCACGCCCCGTCTCAGCGCTCGTTGTTCAGCGATGAGGAGTGCAGTGATGGCGAAGACCGAATTCGGGGTTCGTGCAGGTAGACCTGCCTGGACTCGCAGGAGGCGGTACATCGCGGGCCCTCCCGCCCCGCGCGGGTTCAGGGCCAGACTTCTGCGCGCGTCGGCGCTCGGCATCGCACCCGTCCTCGTCGTCGGCGCCGTCACCGGCGTGGTCGTGCAGGTGCGCTCCTCCGGCCAGGACGTCCGGGAAACCGTCGCCTCCGACACGCCGTTCACGCTGTCCGGGCACGGCAACGGCCACGGGCGCGGGATGGGCCAGTGGGGCGCCTACGGGTACGCGAAGGATCAGGGGTGGGCGGCCGAGCGCATCCTCGGCCACTACTACGGCGGCACCACACTCGGCACCCTCGCCGACGCGCAGATCAGCGTCCGGCTGCAGGCGCGTGACGACCAGCCGCTCGACGTCTACTCCGACGCCGGCGCCGTCGTCGCCGGCAAGCCCGTCGGGCCGGGCGAGGCCGTCCACCTGACGCCGACCGCGGACGGCGGCGCCAACGTCGTCGTCACCCGCGGATGTGCCGGCGACGTCCTGTGGCAGGACGCCACCGACCACCCGTGGGTCGACCCGGTCGACCTCGCCCCGGACCGTCCCGCGAACGAACACCTCAAGCTGTGCGCCGGTGACACCCCCTACCGCGGCGCCCTCGGGGTCGCGCTCGACGGCGCCGCCGTGCGCACCGTCAACGTCGTCGACATGGACGACTACCTGCTGGGTGTGGTGCCTGCCGAGGCGAAGGCGGGCTGGGCCGACACCGGTGGGGCCGAGGCGCTTCGGGCGCAGGCCGTCGCGGCCCGCTCCTATGCCGCCGCCGAGAACCGGGAAGAGTACGCGAAGACCTGCGACACCCAGAGCTGCCAGGTCTACGGCGGTTCCTCGAAGGAGGACCCGCGGACCACGGACGCCGTCCGTTCCACCAAGGGCATGATCCTGACGAAGGACAACAAGCCGGTCGCTGCCGAATTCTCCTCGTCCACAGGCGGATACACCGCCGGCGGCGAGTTCCCGGCCATCGAGGACCAGGGCGACACCGTGTCGCCGAACCACGACTGGGTGGTGACCCTCACCGCGGGCGACATCGCGTCCGCGTTCAACGTCGGCGAGCTCGAATCGTTCGAGGTGGTCACCCGCAACAACTTCGGGGTCGACGGCGGACGCGTCACCGGTGTGAAGGTCGTCGGAACGTCGGGGACCGCCGAGGCGACCGGCGCCGAGGCGAGGGCGAAGCTGAAGCTCAAGTCCGACTGGTTCACCCTCGGTGACGGACTCGCTGTCCCGGCTCCGCCTGCCGCCCCCGGCGAACCCGACCCGTCCATCCTCGCCTCCGCCGGCGAGGACGAGGACACCGTCGGCACCACCGAGGGTTCGCCGATCACCGAGAAGTACAAGGAACTCGGCGGCGTCAACAGCACACTCGGCGCGCCGATCGGTCCCGAGATGATGCTGCCGTCGGAGGCCGGGAAGTTCCGGATGTTCACCAACGGCACCATCATCTGGACGAAGAAACTGGGGGCGCAGGTGATCGACGCCAGCGTGCTCCGCGAGTGGCTGCCGACCGGCGGCAGCTAAACGGAAGACAGCGGAGCGGCCCCCTCGAGCACGGCGAGCATCCCGTCGACCGACTCGGCCCAGCCGAAGTCCTCGGCCCGCCGCCGGGCCGACGCCCGGCGGGTGCGGGAGGGGATCTCGAGGATGCCGCTCACCGCGTCGGCGAACGCCGGGCCCCGGTCCCGGGCCAGGGCGCCGCAGCCGGGTGTGATGATCTCGGCGAGAGCCGAAGACTGTGACGCGACCACCGGCGTGCCCGCCGCCAGCGACTCGAGCGCCGACAGGCAGAACGTCTCGTGCGGTCCGGGCGCCAGCGATRCGTCCGCCGACGCGAACAGCGACGCCAGGCGGCCCTTGTCGCTGATGAACCCGGTGAAGTGCACGGGAAGCCCCCGGGCCCGGTACTGAAGCGCCTCCCGCCGGGGGCCGTCGCCTGCGATGACCAGCCGGGCGTCGTGCCCCTGCCGCCGCAACAGCCGGACGGCGTCGATGCTCCGTTCCACCTGCTTCTCCACCGACAACCGGCCGCAGTGCAGAAGGAAACGCTGCGCCGGATCGGCGAAGGAGTCGCGCATCTCCTGGTCGTGTTTGCCGGGGTGGAACATCGCGAGGTCGACACCGAGCGGGACCCGGTGCAGGTTGGGGGCCCCGATCCGGGTGAACTCCTCGCTCGCGAAGTCCGTCGTGCAGACCACGGCGTCGTAGTTGCGTGCCATCCGGCGGTTCGCGACGTCGGCCCAGCCGCGGGCCACGCGCCGGGGAGCGAACTGGCCGAGCAGCCGGTCGAGGCGCTCGTGTGACACGACGACACTGCGCACCCCGCGGGCGCGGGCCCAGCCCCCGAAACCGCGCAGCGTCAGCCGGTCGGACACCTCCAGGACGTCCGGTCCGAGCCCGGTGACGACGTCGGCCACCCTGCGCGGATCGACGACGCGATAACCCCCGGTCCAGGGGATGGTCGGAGCGGACCGGGTGATCCGCAGGACCCCACTCGGCAGCAGCTCCTCACAGTCCCGCTGACCTGGGACGACGAGGATCACCTCGTGTCCGCGTTCGACGTACCCCTGACCCCAGTTGTGGAGGGCGGTGCGGAGCCCGCCCGACCGCGGTCCGTAGAAGTTCGCCAGCTGGACGATGCGCACCCGCTCATGAAGCGCGATCGCCGCGTCGACGCGAACAACGAGGTCTGCAGAACCGGTGAATACAGGGAGAACTCCTCGTGCGTGCCGAAGGGGTCCCTGCACCCCTTGGCCGCGCACAGGTCGCGGAGTCGCTTACCCTGGTTCATCGTGACCGCTGCAACCCCAGAGACAACCGCCCCTGGCCGGTACGACCTCATCGTCGTCGGCTCCGGATTTTTCGGACTGACCGTCGCCGAGCGTGCAGCAACACAGCTGGGTAAGCGTGTGCTGGTGCTCGACCGTCGTCATCACCTGGGCGGAAACGCCTATTCGGAGGCCGAACCCGAGACCGGCATCGAGATCCACAAGTACGGAGCGCACCTGTTCCACACCTCGAACAAGAGGGTGTGGGACTACGTCACCCAGTTCACCGAATTCACGAACTACCAGCACCGCGTGTTCGCGCTGCACAAGGGCCAGGCGTACCAGTTCCCGATGGGCCTGGGTCTGGTGTCGCAGTTCTTCGGGCGCTACTTCACCCCGGACGAGGCGCGGAAGCTGATCGCCGACCAATCCTCCGAGATCGACTCCAAGGAGGCGTCGAACCTGGAGGAGAAGGCGATCTCCCTGATCGGGCGGCCGCTGTACGAGGCGTTCGTGCGCGACTACACCGCCAAGCAGTGGCAGACGGATCCGAAGAATCTGCCGGCGGGCAACATCACCCGCCTGCCGGTGCGGTACACGTTCGACAACCGCTACTTCAACGACACGTACGAGGGCCTGCCCGTCGACGGCTACACCGCGTGGCTCGAGAACATGGCGAAGGACCCGAAGATCGAGGTCCGGCTCGAGACCGACTGGTTCGACGTCCGCGACGACCTGCGCGCGGAGAGCCCCGACGCCCCCGTCGTCTACACGGGCCCCCTCGACCGCTACTTCGACTACTCCGAGGGCGAGCTGGGCTGGCGCACCCTCGACTTCGAGACCGAGGTGCTGGAGACGGGTGACTTCCAGGGAACACCGGTCATGAACTACAACGACGCCGACGTGCCCTTCACCCGGATCCACGAGTTCCGCCACTTCCACCCGGAGCGGGACTACCCGAAGGACAAGACGGTCATCATGCGGGAGTTCTCCCGGTTCGCGGAGAGCAAGGACGAGCCGTACTACCCGATCAACACCCCGGACGACCGCGCCATGCTCACCGCCTACCGCGACCGTGCCAAGGAGGAGATGTCCGCGAACAAGGTCCTGTTCGGCGGCCGTCTCGGCACCTACCAGTACCTGGACATGCACATGGCGATCGCCAGCGCGCTGTCGATGTTCGACAACTCCCTGCGTCCGCACTTCGAATCCGGTGCGGACCTCGTGGGGGAGGCCGAATGAGCGCCCGGCATCTGCTCGAATCGGAGAAGGTCACCGAGGACGCGCCGCTTCTCGGCAAGTCACTGCTGCAGCGGGTGATCCTGCCGCGCGCCGGTGAACCGCTCGACGTCCGCACCCTCTACCTGGAGGAAGCGAAGACCAACAGTCGCCGCGCGCATTCGCTGTCGCGGACGTCGCTGTCGGTCGGCGCCGAGTCCGAGGCGTCGTTCTGCACCTACTTCAACGCGTTCCCGGCCAGCTACTGGCGCCGGTGGAGCACGCTGAACTCCGTGGTGCTGCGGCTCGAGCTGTCGGGGCACTGCCGCATCGACGTGTACCGGTCGAAGGCCGATTCCTCGCGCATCCACGTCGAGGGCCGCGAGTTCCAGGACGGCGACGCCGCCCTCGAGTTCGAGATCGAGCTGGCGCCGTTCGAGGACGGCGGCTGGATCTGGTTCGACATCACCAGCGACACCGAGGTCGTGCTGGAGAGCGCAGGCTGGTACGCGCCGGTCGACGCCCCCGGTGAGGCCACCGTCGCCGTCGGCATCCCCACGTTCAACCGGCCCACCGACTGCGTCAAGGCGCTGACGGCGCTGGCGTCCGACGAGCTCGTCATGGATGTCGTCAAGGCCGTCATCATCCCGGACCAGGGCACCCGCAAGGTCAAGGACGAGCCCGGCTTCGCGGAGGCCGCGGAGGCGCTCGGCGACCGGCTGGCGATGCACGACCAGGCGAACCTCGGCGGGTCCGGCGGCTACAGCCGGATCATGTACGAGGCGCTGAAGACCACCGACTGCCAGCACATCCTGTTCATGGACGACGACATCGAGATCGAGCCCGACTCGATCCTCCGCGCGCTCGCCATGTCCCGGTTCGCGAAGTCGCCGATGCTCGTCGGCGGGCAGATGCTGAACCTCCAGGAGCGCAGCCACCTGCACTCGATGGGCGAGGTCGTCGACCGCAGCATCTTCATGTGGACGGCCGCCCCGAACGTCGAGTACGACCACGACTTCTCCCGCTACCCGCTGAGCGACCGCGAGAACTCCCGCCTACTGCACCGCCGCATCGACGTCGACTACAACGGCTGGTGGATGTGCATGATCCCCCGGCAGGCCGCCGAGGAACTCGGTCAGCCGCTGCCGCTGTTCATCAAATGGGACGACGCCGAATACGGTCTGCGGGCCCGCGCCGCCGGCTACCCGACCGTCACCATGCCCGGTGCCGCGATCTGGCACATGGCGTGGAGCGACAAGGACGACGCCATCGACTGGCAGGCGTACTTCCACCTGCGGAACCGTCTCGTCGTCGCGTCCCTGCACATGCCCGGGAACGGCCGCGGCCTCGTGATCAACACGGTCAAGGCCACGATCAAGCACCTGCTGTGCCTCGAATACTCGACGGTCGCGATCCAGAACCAGGCCATCGCCGACTTCCTGCAGGGTCCCGAGCACATCTTCGAACTGCTCCCCACCGCGCTCGGCAACGTCCACGCGATGCGCAAGGAGTACCCGGACGCCGTCGTCCTGCCGTCGTCGACGAGCCTGCCGATGCCCTCCGGTGAGGAAGTCGGCGCGGTCGGCCTGCCGACGAACCCGCTCGCGAAGATCGTCCGACTCGGTAAGGGCCTGGTCCACAACGTCAAGCCCGCGCACGAGCAGCACCACGAGCGTCCCCAGCTCAACGTGCCCACCATCGACGCGCGCTGGTTCCTGCTGTCCCAGGTGGACGGTGTCACCGTCACCACCGCGGACGGGCGCGGAGTCGTCTACCGCAAGCGCAACCCCAAGCTGGCGCTCGCGCTGCTGAAGGAAGCGATCCGGCTGCGCCGCGAACTGGCCCAGCGATTCCCCGAACTCAAGCGCGAGTACCAGGACGCCGTTCCTGCCCTGACCAGCAAGGAGAGGTGGGAACGTGTCTTCGGCATCCAGTGAGATCCAGATCCTGCAGACCGTCCAGTCGACGATCGCGAGCAGGCCCGGCGTCGTCTCGACCGCGCGGGGCATGTCCCACTTCGGTGAGCACGCCCTCGGGTGGGTGGCCGTCGCCGGCATCGGCGCGGCGCTCGACAAGCCCCGCCGCCGGCAGTGGGCGGGCGTCGCCGTGGGCGCCGTCGGTGCCCATGCGGCCTCGATCGTGATCAAACGCATCGTCCGCCGCCCGCGGCCGAACGACCCGTCGATCCAGGTCAACGTGTCGACGCCCAGCAAATTGAGCTTCCCGTCCTCGCATGCGACATCCACCACAGCGGCTGCGGTGCTGCTCGGCCGACTCACCGGGCTACCCTTGCCTGCGTTGTTGGTACCGCCGATGCTGCTTTCCCGGCTCGTTCTGGGAGTGCACTACCCGACCGATGTGCTCGCCGGATCTGCCCTGGGGGCCGCCTCCGCGGTCGCGGTGCTGAAGGCCGAGCAGAAGTTTGGAGAAAAATGAGCGAGGAACCGGCCGTCGTCACCGGACCCCCGACATCCCTGGCGGCTGGCATCGTCAAGGCCGTCCGCCCGCGTCAGTGGGTCAAGAACGTCCTGGTCCTCGCAGCTCCCGTCGCCGCGGGCACGGCGACGGAATCCGCCGTCCTGCTTCCCGTCGCACTCGCCTTCGTGGTGTTCTGCATGGCAGCGTCCGGCATCTACCTCGTCAACGACGCGATGGACGTCGAAGCGGACCGTGCGCACCCCACCAAGCGATTCCGTCCCATCGCGGCCGGTGTGCTGCCCGTCAACCTGGCGTTCGCGATGGCGGTCGTGCTGCTCGGCGGCTCGATCGCCCTGTCGTTCCTCGCCAACTGGCAGCTGGCGGTCGTGATGGCCGTCTACATCGGCATCCAGCTGGCGTACTGCTTCGGCCTCAAACACCAGGCCGTCCTCGACATCTGCATCGTCTCGTCCGGGTTCCTGCTGCGCGCCATCGCCGGTGGTGTGGCCGCCGAGATCGCACTGTCGCAGTGGTTCCTGCTGGTCATGGCATTCGGTTCGCTGTTCATGGCGGCCGGTAAGCGGTACGCCGAACTGCAGCTCGCCGAGCGCACCGGCGCGAAGATCCGCAAGTCCCTCGAGAACTACACCACGACGTACCTGCGGTTCGTCTGGACGCTGAGCGCCACCGCGGTCGTGCTCTGCTACGGGCTGTGGGCGTTCCAGCAGGACGACCTGAAGGGCACCAACTGGTACGCCATCTCCATGGTGCCGTTCACGATCGCGATCCTGCGTTACGCCGTCGACGTCGACGGCGGCGAGGCCGGGGAGCCCGAGGAGATCGCGCTGGGCGACCGCGTGCTCCAACTTCTCGCGATTGCCTGGATCGGAGTGGTGGGTGTCGCTGTCTACCTCGTCTGACTTGGTAGGCGACGCCGAGGAATCGGGCGCCGCCGCGGAGCGGACCACCGAACGCCACCGGAAGGCCATCCTCTCGAGGGTGGTCTTCCTCGGGGGTGTGGCCGTCTCGGCTCTCCTGATGTTCTGGGGCGCCTGGGAGCGGCGATGGATTGCCGACGACGGTCTGATCGTGCTGCGCACGGTCCGGAACCTGCTCGCGGGCAACGGTCCGGTCTTCAACTCGGGCGAGCGGGTCGAGGCCAACACCAGCACCGCGTGGACGTACATCGTCTACGCGTTCAGCTGGCTGTCCCAGGCCCGGCTCGAATACGTCGTTCTGACGATCGCGCTCATCCTGTCCACGGCGGCGATCGTGCTCGCCATGTTCGGCACCGCACGCCTGTACCGCGGTGGATCCTTCGCCGGCGGCGGCACGCTGTTCCTGATGCCCGCCGGTGTGCTCGTGTACATCGCGGTGCCCCCGGCCCGCGACTTCGCGACGTCGGGCCTCGAAAGCTGCCTCGTCATCTTCTGGATCGCGCTGCTCTGGCTGCTGCTGGTCCGGTGGAGCCAGGCGGCCTCCCCGTCCACCACTTCGGTGCTGACGCTCGCGTTCGTCGCCGGCATGGGCCCGCTCGTGCGGCCCGAACTGGCGATCCTGGGTGTGCTGTCGCTGGCCATGATCTTCCTGGCGCCCGGCCTCACGTGGGTGGTGCGGGTGGCGATGGTGTTCGTCGCCGGCATCGTCCCGGTGGGCTACCAGATCTGGCGCATGGGCTACTACGCCCTCCCGTACCCCAATACCGCGGTGTCGAAGGACGCCGGCGGCGCGAAGTGGTCGCAGGGTTTCGCGTACCTCTGGAACCTGCTCGGCCCTTACCTGCTGTGGCTGCCGCTGGTCTTCCTGTTCGCCGGCGCCGTGATCGCCTGGCGCGGCCGGGACAAGGACATCGAGCATGGTGTTCGTCACACCGAAGGGAATTGGCTGACGCGCCTGCGCGGAGGGCTGCGCACGCAGAATGCCGTGGTCGTCTTCATTCTCGCGAGCGGGCTGATCCTCGGTCTGTACTCGTTGCGCGTCGGCGGCGACTTCATGCACGGCCGCGTTCTTCTCCCCGTTCTGTTCTGTTTCATCGTTCCTGTCGCCGTAATTCCGGTGCGAATTCCGGACCGCGCATCATGGGGGCGTAACAGGGAATCGTCGATTTTCCTGGCAATGGCTTTCCTGTGGGTCGGCACCGTCGTGTGGGCATTTTTCGCGTCGAACACGACGGGAATGCCGGAAGGTGTCGTTATCGGACGTTCCGGAATTGTCGACGAACGCGCCTTCTACGTTCTCAACACCGGTCATGCGCACCCGATTCGCGCGGACGACTACCTGGACTATCCGCGCATGCGCGCGATGGTCCAGACCATTTCGGACACCCCTGACGGCGGCCTGCTCATCCCGTCCGCCGACTACACGTACTGGTTCGTCGTTCCACCGCCCCTTCCGATCCCGGAGGACGGAGCGGGCCACACCGTGTACTTCCTGAACCTCGGCATGACGAGCATGAACGTCGGCCTCGACGTGCGGGTGCTGGACCAGATGGGTCTCGCCTACCCGCTTGCGGCGCACACCGAGCGGTTGGACGACGGCCGTATCGGGCACGACAAGGCTCTGTACCCCGACTGGGTCGTGGTGGACACGGGAATGATCGACAAGCACCCGTGGATGCCCGGATTCCTCGACGAGGATTGGGTGACCGAGGCGCGGGTTGCGCTCACGTGCCCCGAGACTCAGGACCTGCTGACGTCGTACCGGTCGGAACTGACATGGCCGCGATTCAAACAGAATTTCAAGGATGCGCTGCATTTCGCGAGTTATCGAATCGAGCGAGTGCCCGCATATGAAATTCAGCGGTGCAATCTCGAGCCGCCGTTCCCGGAACCGGCCAAATAGGGCGTACCGGGCGGGGCCTGTGTCACCGGGGCGTCCCGGCCAGATCTCGATGTCGGAACATCAGATCTCGTTTGTGTAACGCTGGAACTGTCGGCGACGATGTACGTCGATGATGAGTCATCGTGACGGTGGTCTGGAAGTTCCCCGAAAAGCGCTCCGCGAGCGTTTGTCAGGGAAGTTCGTGTGACATACAGTCCACCAAGCGCAGTGTGACTCGGAAGAGGTCCGCTGCCGGCCCGGCCACGTGCCCGGGGCGGCAGGTCGCCTGTTCCCCGACGGAATCCGCCGGAGCCGCCCAGTTGGCGGAGTCCGCAGACGAAGAGAGTGAGCAGTATTCATGCGTTTTGCCAGACCGAGGTTGTCTCAGCGCCTCAAGCAGCGTGCGATGGCCATCGGCGCCGTCGCACTGGTACTGCCTGTAGGCGCAGGAATCGCTGGTGGAGCCGTTGCTGCAGCAGCACCGACGCACGCGGGGCCCGCCAAGACCGCGCCGGCCGGTGGCTACGAGGAACTGTGGGTTCCCTCTTCCATGGGGCCGATCAAGGTCCAGGTCCAGTGGGCGGCCCGTGGCGGTAGCTCGGCGCTGTACCTGCTCGACGGACTGCGCGCCCGCAACGACCGCAACGCATGGAGTTTCGAGACCAACGCGTTCGACCAGTACCGCAACGACAACGTGACCCTGGTCATGCCCGTCGGCGGCGAGTCCAGCTTCTACTCGGACTGGTACTCGGCGAGCAACTTCAACGGTCAGCCCGTCACCTACAAGTGGGAGACGTTCCTGACCCAGGAACTGCCCGACTTCCTGGCCAATTACGGTGTCTCGCGCACCAACAACGCCGTCCTCGGCCTGTCGATGGGTGGCAGCGCCGCCCTGACGCTCGCCGCGTACCACCGCGACCAGTTCAAGTTCGCCGGTTCGCTGTCCGGCTACCTGAACATCTCGGCTCCCGGCATGCGTGAGGCGATCCGCGTCGCGATGCTCGACGCCGGCCGCTTCAACGTCGACGCCATGTGGGGCCCGCCGTGGAACCCGGCGTGGCTGCGCAACGACCCGTTCGTCTTCGCGCCGCGCCTGAACGGCCTGTCGATGTTCATCTCGGCCGCCAGCGGCCTGCCCGGTGAATTCGATCACCCGCGCGCGCCGATCGACTACTACAACACCGCGAACGGCATGGGCCTCGAGGCCCTCGCCCTGGCCAACACCCGCGCCTTCCAGGTGCGTCTGGCCAGCCTCGGTGTGCCGGCCACCTTCGACTTCCCGGCCAACGGCACGCACTCGTGGCCGTACTGGGGTGCCGAGCTGTGGAAGGCCCGCGGCCAGATCCTGGACACGCTGGGCGCCTGGTGATCTAGACGCCACCACATTCGTGGCGAATGCCGCCCCGCCTCACCGGCGGGGCGGCGCTCGTGCGTTCTGAAGTGCACGGTCCCGGATCGGAGGGTGAGAGGAAAACCTCGGAATCCGTTCCCCCCGGGAGTGCACAACGGGTCCTTTTGTCAGTAAGGTGATCCCGTCGAGACGCCACCCGCGCAGCGAGCGCTGCGCGGGTGGCGTCTGTACGTGAGATTTTCACGAGAGTTATCGAGAGGTTGCCGCGGCCGCGGCGCGAGACGCATCAAGCGGAGGGAAGACGAGTTCATGCGAGTTGGGGGTTCGACGAGAACAAGCGGATGGGCCAGGCGTACCGCCGCCGCAATTGCTCTGGCGGTCGCACTGCCACTGGGCGTGACCATGGTGGGCGGCGGCGCAACGGCCTCCGCAGCCTTCGACCCCGCAGCGCAGGACTTCTGGGTCGACTCCTCCATGGGTCCGATCAAGAGCCGCATCTGGCGGGCCGCTGACGGCAACACCAACCGGGTCGTCTACCTGCTCGACGGCCTGCGCGCGCAGGACGACCTGAGCGGCTGGGAAGTCAACACCGATGCGGGCCCGTTCCTCGCCTCGCAGAACATCAACGTCGTCCAGCCGGTCGGCGGACAGTCCAGCTTCTACTCCGACTGGTTGTCGAACTCGAACTTCAACGGCCAGAAGACCCCGTACAAGTGGGAGACGTTCCTCACCGAGGAACTGCGCGACGCACTGGCGAACCGCCTCGGCTTCCAGTCCACCCGCAACGGCGTCATCGGCCTGTCGATGGGTGGCAGCGCCGCCCTGACGCTTGCCGCCTACCACCCGGAGCAGTTCAACTACGCGGGCTCGCTGTCGGGCTACCTGAACATCTCGGCTCCCGGCATGCGTGAGGCGATCCGCGTCGCGATGCTCGACGCCGGCCGCTACAACGTCGACGCCATGTGGGGCCCGCCGTGGAACCCGGCGTGGCTGCGCAACGACCCGTTCGTGTTCGCGAACAAGCTTCGCGACAACAACACCCGCCTGTGGGTGTCGGCCGCCAACGGCATCCCCGCCCCCGGCGGAGCCGCACCGACCGGCGTCATCGACGTGTTCAACGCGAGCACCGGTGCGAGCCTCGAGGCGCTGTCGCTGGCGAACACGCGTGCCTTCCAGGTCAAGATGGCGACCCTCGGCGCGAAGAACGTCACCTACAGCTTCCCGCCGCGCGGCATCCACACGTGGCGCTACTGGCAGCAGCAGATCCACGATCTGGCCGGGGATCTCGGCAACACGATCGGGTAGCTCGGAAGTAACAATTGCACCAGCTGTAACAGCGCGGCACTCCCACTCGTCTGTTGTTTGCGTGTAGAAAGAACCGGAACGCGAGGCCGTGCTCCGTGTTGGCCTCGACGCGCAGAGAGAGAGTGAACGTCATGCGAGTAGGCCTGTTCAGGGCAGAACGTCAGCGTTCGTCGACCGGAAACGTTCGAAGGCGCGCGCTCGCCTCGCTTGCCGCTGTGCTCGTGGTGCCGGTGGCGGTCGGGTTCACCCAGACCGCCACCGTCTCGGCTGCGCCAGTCGCCGCGCAGGCCCCGGTGGCCACCCAGGCCCCGGGCGGCGCGACGATCCATCACGTCGACTGGCTCACCGACCGTCGCGTGGCGATCTGGATCAACTCCCCGTCGATGGGTGTGCCGATCCAGGTGCAGATGCTGCTGGCGCGGGACTGGAACTCGAAGCCGACGGAGAAGTTCCCGTCCGTCTACATGCTCGACGGCCTCCGCGCGCAGGACAACGAAAACGGCTGGACGCTCGAGACCGACGCCGAATCGTTCTTCGCCGACAAGAACATCAACGTCGTCCTCCCGGTCGGCGGCCAGTCCAGCTTCTACTCCGACTGGGTGGCCCAGGACAACGGTCAGAACTACCAGTGGGAGACGTTCCTCACGAAGGAACTGCCCCCGATCCTCGAAAGCGATTGGCGCACCACCAAGACACGCGGCGTCGTCGGACTGTCGATGGGCGGCACGTCCGCGATGTTCCTCGCGGCCCGCAACCAGGGATTCTTCAAGTTCGCCGCGTCGCTGTCGGGCATGCTCACCACCACGGCGCTCGGCATGCCGCAGGCCGTCGCCTACGCGATGAGCGATGCGGGCGGATTCGACGCGGACGCGATGTGGGGGCCCCCGACCAGCTCTGCGTGGGAGGAACACGACCCCTACCTGCTGGCCGACAAGCTCAAGGGCGTCAGCCTGTACATCTCCAGCGGCAGCGGCACCACGGGTCCGTACGACCAGCCGTCCGGAATCCCGGGCGTCAGCACCAATTACGCGGGCATGGGGCTCGAGATCCTCAGCCGGCTCACGTCCCAGACGTTCGCGACCAAGCTCAACAAGCTGGGCATCCCCGCCCAGGTCAACTACCGGCCGTCCGGCACGCACTCGTGGCCGTACTGGCAATTCGAACTCCACCAGCTGTGGCCGCAGCTCGCCAGCGCCGTCGACGTCGAACCCGAGAAGCCGGTGTGCACCACCGGTGGGTCCATCGCCGGTGTCGCAGGCGCGAACCCGTGGATCGGCGACTGCCTGACCCCCGAGTACAGCCTCGCGGGCGGAACGGTCCAGGACTTCCGCAACGGCCGGATCTTCGTCAAGTCCGACACCGGCGCGCAGCCGGTGGCCGGCGCCATCGGTGGCGTCTACCAGGCGACCGGCGGTCCGGGCGGGTCGCTCGGCTACCCGACGACGCCCGAACTGGCCACCCCCGACGGACGTGGTCGCTTCAACCACTTCGAGCGCGGGTCCGTCTACTGGTCGCCGCAGACCGGGGCGCACGCCGTCCGCGGCGCGATCCGGGACGAGTGGGCACGGCAGGGCTGGGAGGCCGGACCGCTCGGATACCCGGTGGCCGAGGAAGTTCCCACGCCCGGCAAGGACGGCGCAGTGCAGGGCTTCGAGATCGGCGCCATGTACTTCAGTCCCGTGAACGGCACCCACCGCGTGCAGGGAATGATCATGGGCAAGTACGCCGAACTCGGTTACGAGGGCGGCTGGCTCGGATTCCCGAAGACCAGCGAGATCCCCGTCAAGGACGGCGGCCGGTTCAACCAGTTCGAGGGCGGCAACATCTACTGGAGTCCGCTGTCGGGCGCCTGGGCCGTCGAGAACGGACCGATCTTCGACGCCTGGAAGAGCGCAGGCTACGAGGGCGGCCGGCTCGGGTTCCCGATCAGCGACAAGTTCGCCATTCCCGGTGGCGTCCAGCAGAACTTCCAGACCGGTTACGTCACAGTGATCGACAACAAGGCCGAGATTCACTGATGGCCGCACCGTACTAGAAATCTCACGCGCAACGGGCGGAGCCGGGTCCGGCGGACCAGGTTTCCGCCCGATCTGCGTCTGTACCCTGTCGAGAGACAACGACTTGGAAAGCAAGGACGGAAATAGATGCCGCAGCACTCACGTATCAGCACCACCTTCCGACGGTCGATCGCGGTAGGCGCGCTCGCCGTCGCAGCGAGCGGATTGTTGGTCGGGTGCGGTAGCGACGACTCCACGGCGACGTCCAACCCGTCGACCAGCGCGACCACGACGTCCGCGGCCGCGTCCAGTTCCGCCGAGAGTTCGGTGTCCGCCGCACCCAGCGCGAGCGCTTCCGCGTCGGCCTCCGCACCGGTGACGAGCCCCGGCGAGGCGGCCACCGCGCCGCCGGCGCAGCCCGAGGAAGTTCCGGGCGACTTCCCCGGCCCCAGCGAGGTCCCGGTCAGTGCCGACGGCCAGAAGTTCCTCGACGCGCTGAAGGCCAAGGGCATCGAGCCCGCCGCCGACGGCACCATGGCCGTGAGCACCGCCGACTTCATCTGCCAGGCCAAGGCCGAGGGCAAGAGCGACGCCGAAGCGATGGTGTTCGTCACAGCGATGGTCGGCACCGAGGCGTCCGCTGCGGGGAAGGAACTGACCCAGGAGCAGGCGACCGCCAACGCCACGACCTACATGGACGTCGCACACGCGACCTACTGCAAGTAGACGCCGATGTCGGTGACCGGGCGCGGAACGCGGAAGAAGAAGAGCAGCCTCCTGCGCAAACTGCTGGTGCTGATCGTGGTCCTGCTGGTGATTCTCGTCGCAGTGATCGCACTCTGGTATCTGCTCGCAGGGCGGCTGCCCAAACCGATCCCGACGCCGCCCGGTCCCGAGCGTCCCAATGCCCAGCCGGCGAGCTGTCCCGACGTCCAGGTGGTCGTCGTCCCGGGCACATGGGAGTCCAGCGCCACCGACGACCCGTACAACCCGACGGCCAACCCGGCGTCGCTGATGCTCAACGTGTCGCGTCCGCTGCAGGAGCAGTTCGAGTCCTCGCGCGCCGACGTGTACACGGTTCCGTACGTCGCGCAGTTCTCCAACCCGGTCGCGTTCCCGCCGGACGGGCAGCAGTCGTACAACAACAGCCGCGGCGCCGGCACCGCCGCCACCAACGACATCCTGGTCCGCCGGCACGCCGAGTGCCCGCTGACCAGCTTCCTGCTCACCGGCTTCTCCCAGGGTGCGGTCATCGCCGGCGACGTCGCTTCGAGCATCGGCGCAGGTGACGGCCCTGTTCCGGCGGATCTGGTGCTGGGTGTCGGGCTCATCGCCGATGGCCGTCGCGACCCGGCCGCAGCGACGAACGTCGGGCAGCCGGTCACCGGTGTGGGCGCCGAACTGTCCCTGGCCGGTCTGCAGATCCCGGGCATCACGATGACCGGTCAGCGGCCCGGCGGTTTCGGTGACCTCACCGACCGGGCGGTCGAGATCTGCGCCCCCACGGACGGGATCTGCGACGCGCCGGCGCAGGCGCTGAAGCCGAGCAACTGGATCGGCAGCGGGCTGCGTCTTCTCGAGTACAACAACAACCCGGTCCACGCGATGTACAACTCGTACGTCGTCGACGACTCCGGCACGACGGCCACGCAGTGGATCGCCGGATGGGCAGCCGAGAAGATAGAGGCCGCCCCGACCCCGGCCCACAGTTGATTTTGTGGCGGATGGGTTCACCGTGGTCGGTGTGCCGTCAATCGTCCCGAGCAGATGGCCGCGGCGCGTACTCGCCGGTAGTGTGCGTTTCCCGGCACCGGTAGAGTGCTGCACTGTTGCTGCACCACCCGTGCCCGACCCACCGATGTTCACGTCCTGAACGGGGGCGTTACACCACAGGAGAAGCTATTCATGAGTTCCGACGCCAGCTCGTTGCGTAAGTTCCGATTCGCGGCAGGCGGAGAGGGCAACGCGGACGAGGGCGGCGCGCGTCGGTTCGTCAAGCTTGCGCAGAAGGCCGAGGAACTCGGGTTCGACAGCTTCATGATCCCGGACCACCTGGGTAACCAGGTGGGGCCGATCGCCGCGCTCGGCGCGCTCGCGATCGCGACGGACAAGATCCGGCTCGGCACTGCCGTCCTCGCCAACGGCTTCCGGCATCCGGCGATCCTCGCCAAGGACGCCGCCACCATCGACGTGCTGTCGGGTGGCCGCCTCGAACTCGGCATCGGCGCAGGCTGGATGAAGGAAGAGTTCGACAAGGGCGGCATCGACTACGAGCGCCCGGGCGTCCGGATCGCCAAGCTCGAGGAGACCCTGCAGATTCTCGACGTGCTGCTGCGCGGCCAGGAGTGCAACTTCGACGGCAAGTACTACCAGATCAAGGGCCTGACGGGCAGCCCGCGACCGCGGCAGGGTCCGCGTCCCCCGATCGCCGTCGGCGGCGGCGGCCCCAAGATGCTGGCGCTCGCCGCCAAGTACGCCGACATCATCTCCGTAGCGACGCCGACCAGCAAGGAAGGCAAGCTCCTCCTGTCGGGTGTCACGCTCGAGAAGACGATGGAGCGCGTCGACCGGATCCGGGAGGCCGCCGGTGACCGGTTCGACGACATCGAACTGAACTGGACGATCACCACCATCGTCATCACCGACGACCGTGAGCAGACCGCCGAGATGGCGCTCGCCGCACTCGACCAGGGCTTCCCGCCCAACATCGAGGTCGACACCAAGCTGTCCGTCGAAGACATCCTGAGCTCGCCGTATCTCGCGATCGGCAGCTTCGAGGAGATCGCCGATCAGATCCGTATGGTGCGAGAAAAGACGACAATGTCCTACGTCGGTGTGTTCCCCACACAGATGGATGCGTTCGCGCCGATCATCTCGCAACTGAAGGGCGAGTAGACGCAGCGTACCGAGGGCGGCGATGCCAATCTGTAACATATCGATGGTTTGGAATCGATGAACTTATTCGGGTGAGTGGCGTGTTACGTCGTTTCCCACGAGTTTTACAAGATCCGATTCGGCGAAGGAAGTCTGGGGCGCAGTCATGCCGGTGGCATGCCTGTGTGATCGCTTCGGAGGAGATGGAATGAACGCGAAGTTCGATGATTTTATCGACGAGACGGGCCACATCAGGCTCGACTCGGGAAGCACGCTGGTCGACTACGTCCAGCGGCACACCCGGGAGAACTCGGACGAGCTGGCATACCGCTACATCGACTATTCGCGGGACAGAGACGGCGAAGCGCAGGAGCTGACCTGGGAACAGTTCGGCCACCGGCTGCGTGCCGTCGCGGCGCGCCTCCAGCAGGTCACCAAGCCCGGCGACCGTGTCGCGGTCCTGGCGCCGCAGGGTCTCGACTACGTCATCTCCTTCTTCGCCGCCATCCACGCCGGAACGATTTCGGTGCCGCTGTTCGACCCCGACGAACCCGGCCACACCGACCGTCTGCACGCCGTCCTCGGTGACTGCAAGCCTGCCGCCATCCTCACGGCCACCTCCTCCGCCGCGGGTGTTCGACAGTTCTTCCGGTCCCTCCCCGCCGCCGAACGCCCCCGGATCATCGCCGTCGACGCCATCCCCGACAGCGTCGGCGAGTCCTGGGTGCGCCCCGAGATCGATCTCGACGACATCGCGTACCTGCAGTACACGTCCGGCTCGACCCGGGTGCCCGCCGGTGTGGAGATCACGCACCGCGCCGTCGGCACGAACGCGCTGCAGATGGTCGACTCCATCGAGCTGAACGAGAACTCACGCGGCGTCACCTGGCTGCCGCTGTTCCACGACATGGGGCTGCTGACCGTCATCCTGCCCGCCCTCGGCGGCAAGTACATCACCATCATGAGTCCGCGCGCGTTCGTGCAGCGGCCGTACCGGTGGATCAAGGAACTGGCCGCGGTGTCGGACGGCGCAGGTACGTTCGCGGCCGCACCCAACTTCGCGTTCGAGCACGCTGCCGCCCGCGGCCTGCCGAAGAACGGCGAGAGCCTCGACCTGAGCAACGTGATCGGCCTCATCAACGGCAGCGAACCGGTCACCACGTCGTCGATGCGCAAGTTCAACGAGGCGTTCGCGCCGTACGGCCTGCCGAAGACGGCGATCAAGCCCTCGTACGGCATGGCCGAGGCCACGCTGTTCGTGTCCTCCACCCGGCACTCGGACGAGGCCCGCGTCATCTACGTCGATCGCGACGAACTCAACGCCGGTCGCGTCGTGAAGGTGGACCAGGACGCCGAGAACGCCATCCCGCAGGTGTCCTGCGGTTACGTCGCGCGCAGCCAGTGGGCCGCCATCGTCGACCCGGAGTCGCGCATCGAGCAGCCCGACGACCGGGTCGGTGAGATCTGGCTGCACGGCGAGAACATCGGCATCGGCTACTGGGGACGCACCGACGAGACCGCGGAGACGTTCCACAACAAGCTCACCAACCGGCTCGCCGAGGGCAGCCACGCGGAGGGTACGTCCGCGGACGCCAACTGGATGCGCACCGGCGACTACGGCGTGTACATCGACGGTGAGCTGTTCATCACAGGCCGCGTCAAGGACCTCGTGATCGTCGACGGGCGCAACCATTACCCGCAGGACCTCGAGTTCTCGGCGCAGGAGGCGAGCACCGCGCTGCGCCCCGGCTTCGTGGCCGCGTTCGCGGTCCCTGCCAACCAGCTGCCGGCCGTCGTGTTCGAGAACACGCACTCGGGTCTGAATTACGACGCGGACGACTCCTCCGAGCAGCTCGTGATCGTGGCCGAACGCGCACCGGGTGCCGGCAAGGCCGACCCGCAGCCCGTCGCCGACACGGTGCGGGCCGCGCTGTCGACCAGGCACGGGGTCACGGCGCGCGACATCCTGCTGGTGCCCGCGGGCTCGATTCCTCGCACGTCGAGCGGCAAGATCGCCCGCCGGGCGTGCAAGGCGAGCTACATCGAAGGCACCCTGCGCGGCGGATACACGCAGACGGCCTTCCCCGATAGCGTTTCCGAATAGTCCACTTCCTGACGGGTAGCTTGGTGAGTTGATGGCTGAAAAAGATGATGACCGGGTCGGGGCGAGCGAAGCGACGGGGAATGTCACCGGCAGCACAGGTGACATGACGGTCGCGCAGCTGCGCGACTGGCTGCGCAACTGGATTGCCGACGCAACCGGGCAACCGGTCGGTCAGATCACCGACGACCGCCCGATGGAAGAGTTCGGTCTGTCGTCGCGTGACGCCGTCGCACTCAGCGGCGAGATCGAAGAACTGGTCGGAGTCACGCTCACCGCGACGGTCGCCTACCAGCACCCCACCATTGCGTCGCTCGCCACCCGGATCATCGAGGGCGAACCCGAGCAGCCCGACGACTCCGCCGACGCCGCCTACTACGCGTCGGCGCCGACGTCGGACGCGCACGACATCGCGATCGTGGGCCTGGCCGCACGCTTCCCGGGTGCGGGCACGACTCCCGCCGAGATGTGGCAGATGCTCGCGGAGGGCCGCGACGGCATCTCCGACCTGCCCGAGGGCCGCTGGGAGGAGTTCACCTCCGACCCGCAGATCAAGGCCGCCGTGGAGAAGGCCAACACGCAGGGCGGCTACCTCGACGACGTGAAGACGTTCGACGCGGAGTTCTTCGCGATGTCCCCGCTGGAGGTCGCGAACGTCGACCCGCAGCAGCGCCTCGCGATGGAACTGACGTGGGAGGCACTCGAGCACGCCCGCATCCCGGCCAGCGACCTCAAGGGCGAGCAGGTCGGTGTGTTCATCGGCAGCTCGGCGAACGACTACCAGTTGCTCGCCGTCAGCGACCCCGTCCACGCGCACCCGTACGCGCTGACCGGTACGTCGACGTCCATCGTCGCCAACCGGGTGTCGTACTTCTACGACTTCCGCGGACCGTCCATCGCTCTCGACACGGCCTGCTCGTCCTCGCTCGTCGCGGTGCACCAGGCGGTGCGCTCGCTGCGGACCGGTGAGTCGGACCTCGCGCTCGCCGGCGGCGTCAACATGCTCGTCGCGCCGCCCGCCACGCTGGGCTTCGACCAGCTGGGTGTGATGGCCCCCAACGGCCGCATCAAGGCGTTCTCCTCCGACGCCGACGGCATGATCCGCGCGGAGGGCGGCGGTCTCGTCGTCCTGAAGCGCCTCGAGGACGCCGAGCGTGACGGCGACGAGATCTTCGCCGTCATCGCCGGTAGCGCCGTCAACCAGGACGGCCGTTCCAACGGTCTCGCGGCCCCGAACCCGGACGCGCAGGCCGACGTCCTGCGGCACGCCTACCGGGACGCGGGCATCAACCCGGCAGGCGTCGACTACATCGAGGCGCACGGCACCGGCACCATCCTCGGCGATCCCATCGAGGCGGACGCGCTCGGACGCGTCGTCGGTCGTGGACGCGCCGACGACAAGCCCGCCCTGCTCGGCTCGGCCAAGACCAACTTCGGTCACCTCGAGGCCGCCGCGGGCGCCGCGGGTCTGATCAAGGTCGTGCTGTCGATGCGGGAGGACACACTTCCCCCGACGCTGAACTTCGCCGGACCCAACCCGTACATCGCGTTCGACAAGGCGCACCTGCAGGTCATTCCCGAGGGTGCGGCGTGGCCGCGCTACACGGGCGCGGCCGTCGCCGGTGTATCCGGATTCGGTTTCGGTGGCACCAACGCCCACGTCGTGGTGCGCGAGTACACCGGGCCTGCCGTCGACGACACCGCCGAGCCCGCCGACACGGTCGTGCCCGCCGAGGTAGCGGTGGCCGAGACCGAGCCGACGGTCGTCCTCGCGGTGTCCGGTGCGCTGCCGTCGCGCCGTCGCCGGGCCGCCGCCGATCTGGCCGACTGGCTGGAAACGGAAGAGGGCAGCACCACCCCGCTCGCCGACGTCGCCCGCGCTCTCGCGCGCCGCAACCACGGGCGCTCGCGGGCCGTCGTCCTGGCGAAGACCCGATCGGAGGCCGTCACCGGTCTGCGCGCCGTCGCCGCAGGCAAGCCCGGGCAGGGTGTGTTCACCGCGGACTCGCCGTCGTCGAAGGGCGCCGTCTGGGTTCTGTCGGGCTTCGGTTCGCAGCACCGCAAGATGGCCAAGCAGCTGTACCTGGAGAACCCGGTGTTCGCCGCGGCCATCGACGAGGTCGACGCGCTGATCGAGGACGAGGCCGGCTACTCCATGAAGGAGAAGTTCCTCGACGACGCGATCGACTACGACGTCGAGACGTCGCAGGTCGGCATCTTCACCATCCAGATCGGTCTGGCTGCCCTGCTGCGTCACCACGGCGCCRAGGCCGAGGCCGTCGTCGGACACTCGATGGGCGAGGCCGCTGCCGCATACATCTCGGGTGGCCTGCCGCTCGAGGATGCGGTCCGGGTGATCTGCGCCCGGTCCCGCCTTATGGGCGAGGCCGAGGCAACGCTCGAGGGCGACGACATCCGTCTGATGGCGCTCGTCGAGTACAGCGCATCCGAGATCGAGACCGTTTTCACCGATTTCCCGCACCTCGAGGTCTGCGTGTACGCGGCCCCGACGCACACCGTCATCGGCGGCCCGGAGCCTGAGGTCAACGCCATCGTCGCGCGGGCCGAGGGCGAGGAGAAGATGGCCCGCGTCCTCAAGACGAAGGGCGCCAGCCACACCTCTCAGGTCGACCCGCTGCTGGGCGAGCTGGCCGCGGAACTGGCGGGCATCGAACCGACCAAGCTGAAGCTGGGCGTGTACTCGTCCGTCGACCAGGACACCTACTACCGCGCAGGCCACGAGCCGATCCACCGCGAGGAGTACTGGACCAAGGGTCTGCGCCACAGCGTGTACTTCACCAACGCCGTCCGCCTCGCCGTCGGCAGCGGGCACACCACGTTCGTGGAACTGGCGCCCAACCCGGTGGCCCTGATGTCCGTGGCCGCCACCGCGTTCGACGCCGGCCTGCACGACATGCAGCTCATCCAGACGCTCAAGCGCAAGGAGGACGAGCCGCTCGGTGTCCTCGCCGCGCTCGCACAGCTTTACGTCCACGGGCACGCCGTCGACCTGTCCTCGCTGCTGCCCGAGGGCGACTTCGCGGCCGTTCCGCGCACCGCGTGGATCCGCAAGCCGTACTGGGTGGAGACCCGGATCGACTCGAGCGGCAACACCCGTGTTCCGGGTGCGCACGTGTCGCTGCCCGACGGCCGCCACGTATGGGAGGTCCAGGCCGGCGCGGTCACCGACCTGCCCGCCCTGGTCACCGCCGCCGCGTCGCAGGTGCTGTCGGACGTGACGCTCGCCGCGTCCGTCCTGCACGCCGACGCGCCCGCCGAGGGAACGCTCACCACCACGCTCAACCCGCATCCGGGTGGCGCGTCGCTGCAGGTGCACGCGAAGAGCGGTGCGAGTTTCACGCTGCTGTTCGACGCCGCCGTCACGTCCGGTGAGGCATTGCCTGAACCGGTTGTCGGGGCGAGCCAAGCGACGGGGAATGTTGGTGCGGCGCCGGTGCAGACGACGTCGCCGGTGGAGGAGCTGCCCGAGGTCGTCGAGGACATCGGCGAGAAGTGGGACCCGAACGGTTCGCAGACGCTCGAAGACCGTCTCGCGCTGATCGTCGCCGAGTCCATGGGTTACGCCCCGGAGGACCTGCCCGCCGAGATCCCGCTGATCGAGCTGGGACTCGATTCGCTGATGGCCGTCCGCATCAAGAACCGCGTCGAGTACGAGTTCGACATCCCGCAGCTGCAGCTGCAGGCGGTCCGTGACGCGAACCTGATGGAGGTCGGCAAGTACCTGCGCTACGCGGTCGAGAACCGCGAAGAGGTGCAGGCCCTCGCCGACAAGCAGAAGGCCGAGAAGGAAGCCGAGGAGGCCGCGGAGGCCGGGGAGGCCGACCGTGATGCGGAGGCCGCTCGTGACTCCCAGGGCGCCGCGGCCCCGCTCGACGCCGAGGACACGTCCGTGGAGGCGGAGGCCGAGGCGATCATCGCGGCCACCCCTGTCCCGGAGGCTGCGCCCGAGGAAACCGCCGTGGACAGCAAGGAAGCGTTCGCCGAGGCGACCGGCACCGACGTTCCGCCGCGCGACGCCGCCGAACGTCTGACGTTCGCCACGTGGGCCGTCGTCACCGGCGAGTCCGCCAAGGGCATCTTCAACACGCTGCCGATCCTGAACGACGAGACGGCGGAGAAGCTGGCGGCACGGCTGTCGGAGCGCGCGAACGGTGAGATCACGTTCGACGACGTCCTCGATTCCACCACCATCGAGGAACTGGCCAATGTGGTGCGCGGCTTCCTCGAGGATTCCGGCAAGATCGACGGGCTGGTCCGCGCGCTGCGGGCTCGCCCGGAGGGATCCGACGCCGTCCCGGTGTTCGTGTTCCACCCGGCAGGCGGGTCGACCGTCGCGTACGAGCCGCTGCTGAAGCGTCTGCCCGAGGGCACGCCGATGTACGGGTTCGAGCGCACCGAGGGGCCGATCGATGTCCGCGCGGCGGAGTACCTGCCGTTGATCCGCGAGATCCAGGGCGACGGACCGTACGTGCTGTACGGCTGGTCGCTGGGCGGTGTGCTGGCGTACGCGGTGGCGAAGCTGCTGCGCGAGTCGGGTGCGGACGTCCGGATCGTCGGCTTGATCGACACGGTCATGGCCGGGGAAAAGGTGGAGGACACTCCCGACGAGATCCGTAAGCGCTGGCAGCGGTACGCGGCGTTCGCGAAGAAGACGTACAACGTCGACTACCCGCTGCCGTACGACAAGCTCGCGGCGGCGGAGAGCGACGAAGAGCAGATCAAGATCCTGACGGAACTGCTCAAGCTGAGTGGCACCAAGATTCCGGGCGGAATCATCGAGCACCAGCGCACGTCGTGGCTCGACAACCGGGCCATCCAGACCGCCGAGCTCGAGCAGTACGACGGCGACGTCGTCCTGTACATGGCCGACCGCTACCACGACGACGTGATGAACCTGGAGCCCGCGTTCAAGACCCGGAAGCCGGACGGCGGCTGGGGCGACGCGGTGAAGAACCTGGAGATCATCCACGTGGGCGGCGATCACATCCAGATCGTCGACGAGCCGTACATCGCGAAGGTCGGTGCCGACCTCACCAAGAAGCTGGCGGCGATCCAGGCCGCCGGAACCGGAGCGCATCAATGACCACCACGACCGCAGAGAAGCTTGCCGAACTGCGCGAAAAGCTGGAAACGGCAAAGGAACCCGCGGGCGAGCAGGCTATTGCCAAGCGCGCGAAGAAGGGTATTCCGAGCGCACGCGAACGTATCGACATGCTCCTGGACCCGGGGAGTTTCATCGAGGTCGGCGGTCTGATGCGCCAGCCCGGTGACCCGAATGCGCTGTACAGCGACGGCGTCGTCACCGGCCACGGGACCGTCGAGGGACGCCCGGTCGCGGTGTTCTCGCACGATCAGACCGTGTTCGGTGGTTCGGTCGGCGAGATGTTCGGCCGCAAGGTCGCCGCGATCATGGAGTTCGCCGCGAAGATCGGCTGCCCGTGTGTCGGCATCAACGACTCCGGCGGAGCCCGGGTGCAGGACGCGGTGACGTCGCTGGCCTGGTACGCGGAGCTGGGCCGTCGGCAGGAGCCGCTGTCGGGCATGTGCCCGCAGATCTCGATGATTCTCGGCAAGTGCGCAGGCGGTGCGGTGTACGCGCCGATCAACACGGACGTCCTGGTGGCCACCGAGGAGTCGTACATGTTCGTCACCGGGCCCGAGGTGGTCCGGAAGATCACCGGCGAGGACGTCAGCCTCGACGAACTCGGTGGTGCCCGGAATCAGGCCCAGTACGGCAACCTGCACCATGTGGCGCCCGACGAGAAGGCCGCGTTCGAGTGGGTGCGCAAGTACCTGAGCTTCCTGCCGTCGAGTTGCATGGAGAAGCCGCCGGTCGTCAATCCGGGTCTCGAACCGGAGATCACGGACTCCGACCGCGATCTGGACACGTTCATCCCGGACGCCGACAACGCCGGCTACGACATGCACGACATCCTGCTGCGGATCTTCGACGACGGCGAGTTCCACGAGATCGGCGGGCAGGTGGCGCTGAACATCATCACCGGCTTCGCCCGCGTCGACGGCCGCACGGTCGGGGTGATCGCGAACCAGCCGCTGGTCGCGGCGGGTGCGCTGGACGCGCAGGCCTCGGACAAGGCCGCGCATTTCATCCGCATCTGTGACGCCTTCGACATCCCGCTGGTGTTCGCGGTCGACACCCCGGGATTCCTTCCCGGGCTCGAGCAGGAGCGGATCGGTGTCATCAAGCGCGGTGGCCGGTTCATCTTCGCGTTCGTGACGGCGACCGTGCCGAAGGTGACCGTCGTGATCCGCAAGGCCTACGGCGGCGCCTACGCCGTCATGGGCTCGAAGCAGTTGGGCGCCGACATCAACTTCGCGTGGCCGACCGCCCGCATCGCGGTGATGGGCGCCGAGGGCGCTGTCGACCTGATCGGTCGCAGGCAGATCGAGGCCGCGGGCGAGAACGCGCCCGCCGTCCGCCGGCAGTTGATCAACTTCTACAACGAGAACATCGCGACGCCGTACATCGCCGCGGAGCGCGGATACATCGACGCCGTCATCGAGCCCGCCACCACCCGGCTCGAGATCCGCAAGGCGCTGACGATGCTGCGCGACAAGACGGTGCAGCGTAATCCGCGCAAGCACGACCTGATGCCGCTGTAGTTCGTTCCCGCACCTGCGGTCGGCGGTCATGCCGACCGCAGGTGCGTTTCGGTGTGCACGAACACCGGCGGCCGGGGGCGCGACGCGGCCAGCGTGTACGCAGCGCGCAGGTCGGCGAGAACGGTCGACGGGTCGCCCCGGATCTGCTCCGGCAGGTGTGTCACGACGACGATTCCCTCACGTTGCATCCGTGCCCGCCGCTGCCTCGTCGCCTCGTGCAGTTCGGGTGAGAAGTGGTACTTCGGCGAGTCGATCTCCCAGGCGACGGCGACGTCGTCGAGCCAGCCGTCGGGCCGGGCGACCCACAGCCCGGCCGCGGACAGCACGTCCACGTCGTGCCGCATCGGCGGAAGCCCGCTCGTCGCATACACATTCTGCGCGTGGACCCGGACGGCGGAATGCGCGTCTTCGGTCAGTTCACGCAGGACTGCCCGCGGCAGGTGGCTTCCGCGGTCGCTGCCGTGTGCGATTTCGCGGACCAGTTCGTCTATCGTCACGTCGCCACGCCGGATTCCCTCGGTCAGGAGCGCGTGACAGGCCTCGGCCGTGAGCGTGCGACGTCCGGCGTCGAGAAGGCTGCGCCGCGGCGGAGCGAGGCGCAGGAGCCCCCGGTGGACGGGTGCGGGCAGGTGCCGCGTCCGCTCGACCTTCACGTACGACCAGTCCCGGCGATGCCGGGTGGACGGGATGAGCAGCAGCACGTCGTTCCGGGGCGGTGACGCTGGGTAGCCGAGCGCGGCCAGCGCGGCGTGACCCGACAGGAGCGCGTCCGGGCCGCCGTATTCGAGCGCCGCCAGGTTGCGCTGCAGCGTTGTCGGTGGCCCGTCGTGCAGGAGGACGACGCCGGGGAGGATCCGCTGCCAGGGACCACCGTCGCGGCAGCGCGCGGCGATGGTGCCCTTGGCGACGCCCAGCCGTTCCAGGGCAGCCGCTCGGACCACTCCGTCGCGGCCGGCAGCGGTTGTCCCGGGGAGGTCTTCGGCCCAGCTTTCGGTTCGCATGGGTCTGAGCCTGCCCCGGGCGCAGGGATCCGCGGCCGAAAAGCCCAGGTCGGAAATTGGCCTGTGGATGGACGGAAAGTTGTGGACAACTCCGCCTCCCGGAGACCGCTACGGGGTGGGGTACACCCGCAGAGTGCCCGGCTTCCACAGTCCGGACCGGGTGGCGGTCTCGGTGTCGACGGTGGCCGCGGTGGCGTCCGGGTAGTACCGGTCGAAGCGCTCGAGGGAGCCCCAGTCGCGTCCCCAGTCGTCCCGCATGTAGGTGGGGATGGCGGTGGCGCTGGCGAGCAGTTCGGTGAAGCCGAGGGGGCCACCGTTCTCCGCGGACTGCCAGGTGTCGGTGGAGCTGACGGCCAGCGGACGGTCGGGGAGGATGCGGTAGTTCGGCATCTCCGCGACACCGTACTGGTGGTCGAACGGGCGCTGGCACGGGAACTGCAGTCCGACGGCCCAGTCCAGCAGCACGGGCTGCGAGCTGCCGATCGTCGAGTTGAGGGTCTCGAGCTTCGGAACCCGCGGCGGGGTGAACGCCAGCCACTGATCGCCGGTGAGGTTGGGGTCGTTGGCGACGATCCGCACGGAGTCGGCGTCGGGGGACAGTTCGCTGATCGGCACGCGCAGGTTGCGCCACGACGGTGCGGGCCCGATGTCCTTGGGCAGGTAGGTGCCCTGGGCCTGGACGGTGCCGTCGGGCTGACGCTTGCCGTATTCGAGCAGCAGCGACTGACCGTAGGTGAGGGCGCCGGTTGCGTCGACCGACCAGATGCGGCCCGCGGCGGACATGACGATCAGCGGGGTGTCGTCGCTGCGTTCGGGGAGGGCGTACCAGCTGGACGACAGCGTCGCCGGCTCCTGCACGCCTTCCTGATAGCTGCCCATGACGGGTGTCGTGGCCGGGTTGAGTCCGAACGGCAGCTTGGCGGTGCTGCCGTTGACGCCGACATTTCCGGTGCCGCCGCTGGTTCCGGCGCTCGATCCGGTCTCGAAGCTGGGCCCGACGCTCTGGTTGTCGGTGTTGCCCATGCCCTGCTTGACCTCGACGTAGTCGGCGGTCAGGTCGGACGGCACCCCGTTGGGCGAGAATCCGACGGGGTTCGCTCCGCCGAGCGGGTCGGCGGGGTTCGCGAGCGGCTGCGCGGGATCGTTGATGGGAGTGAGGTTTCCGCCGTTGGTGTCGCCTTCGACGAGGACGTCCTCGGCGAGCCCGCACGTCTGTCCGGTGAGGGAGTCGAAGTTGGAGCGGGCGAGCGAGTACGCCGGGTACTGGGAGACGGCGCCCTTGAGGAGGGAGAGGACTTCGAACAGCACCATGATGCCGGCGACGACGGTGAGCGGGGCGGCCGCGAATTTCCTGATCCGCCTGCCCTTCTCGGTGTTGGCGCGGACGGGTGGCGCGGCGAATCCCTCACGCAGGTACTGCCAGGCGGCCAGGGCGACGGCCAGCCCGAACAGGACGAGGAAGAACGTGTTGGACTGGCGTCCGCCGATGGAGACGGTCTTGTCGAACCACGGCACGCCGTAGCTCGAGACATACCAGTAGCCGTTGATGCCCGCGAACGTCAACGCCAGCATGAGCAGCAGTCCGGCCAGGAAGATCGTCCGGTTGCGGCGCGACCGTAGCGCGGACGCCGACACCGCGACAGCGGTCAGCGCGGCCAGCGAACCGGCGATGCCCGCGTACGCACCGAAGTGATGGGTCCACTTGGTGGGGTTGAACATCATGAAGAAGATCGTGCCGAACACGACACCGAGCAGGCGCCACGACGGTCCGGTGGCGGCACCGGGAATACGCCTGCGGCGCAACAGGATGAACAGCGTCGTCAGCAGGCACAGGATCATCGTCAGGAACGCGAAGCGGCGGGCCACGGAACCGTCGACGGTCGGGACGAACAGGTAGTAGTAGCGCAGGAAGTCCTTGTACCACTCGAGGTTCGGGCCGATCAGGGTGCGGACCCTGGTGGCCTCCATCACCGCGGCGATGGTCTGGTCGGCGAACACGACCACGAGGACGATCGTGCCCGCCGCCGCGATTGGCGCCAGCAGCGGCAGCGTCCCCACCTGGCGGTGGCGTTTGACGACGATCCGGACGAGCGGGCGGGCGCCGGCGAGCAGGGCGGCCACACACATCAGACCCGTCGGGGCGGCCGCGAGAGTGAACGCGCCGATCAGGACGGCGACGGCCGCGGGAAGGAGACGTCCGGTCGCGATGGAACGCTCGATGGAGCACCACGTGAGCAGGGCGCCGAGCGCCACGATGGGCTCGGGCCGCAGACCGTTGTTGTAGGGCAGCCAGAACGCGAGGAACACGAGTCCGCCGGTCCACAGCGCCACCTTGTTGCGCCGGACCGACCGGCCGAGGCGCGGAGCGACCTCCCGGCTGATCACCATCCAGCACAGGATCCCGGCGATCAGGGCGGGCAGTCGCATGAACGGGCTGGCCGTCGAGATCTTGGCCATCGCCGCGAGGACGTCGTAATACCAGCCGAACGGCGCCTCGGGGACGCCGAACCAGCGGAAGTAGTTGGCCATGTAGCCGGCGTGGTCGGAGACCCGGGCCATGGTGAGCAGATAGCCGTCGTCGGAGGTGTTCGCGCCGATGAAGTGCCACAGCACCAGCGTGCCCACGACGATCGTGTCGAGTCCGGTGAACTTCCACCAGTGCGACGGCAGGAAGTTGCGGTGCCCGCGCCCGTCCGTGCCGTCGAGGCGGCCGAGGGCGACCAGGGCGATCGCCGTGGCGAGGAGAGCCACGATCATGGCGACGAGCTTGATCAGCGTGGGGCTCGACGAGAACCGGGAGTCCACGTTCATCGTGAACGACAGACCTGCCGGCGCCGCCCCGTCGCGGAGGTCGCTGAACACGCCCACCACCTGCGGGCGGAGGTCACCGGTGAGGGAACCGGCGATCGGGTCGCCGGTCGGGGTCGTCAGGCCCACGAACTCGGCGGACGTCGCGTCGATGTTCGATGTGATGCGGATCTCGCTACAGGCGCCCGACTGCACCTGTGCGCGGGGCGCCGTGGCGATGGTGACGTTGCGGTCGAGCACGTCCACGGACTTGTCCGACACCCGCACGAACATCGCGTTGAGCGCTGCACCCTCGCCCTGCGCGGGGGCCGTGGCCAGCAGGATTCCGCCCTGCGGGGGAAGCCCGGCCACCGCCGAACACGGGATCGACGCCGACATGTCGATCGGGACCTGCGACACCAGCGGTGCCTCGAGGTCGCCGACGACGCCGTTCTCCGGCCAGTTCACCGCTGCGGTGGTCTGTTGCACCGGCATGAACGGGGTGGCCACCGCCAGCACGAACCCGATGAGGCCGGTGACGATGGCGATCAGACGAGCGGTCCGGTACTCACTCCGCCGGTCCTGGCGAGCAGGCGGCGAAGTGGCTTCGGGATCGGAGACGGAAGTTGTCAGAGCGTCGGGCACGGTTGTCGATGGTATGTCAGGAACCTGAGGAGGCATATTGCCGCCTACCAGAGGGTAGGGGCGCTTCTAGTAGTAACGCACCGGTCCGGCCGACCAGGTACCCGACCTGGTCACCTGTTCGGATTCGACCTCGGCGGGCGTCGCCGACTCGTCCAGCGGCGTGTACCGCTCGAGCGAACCCCAGTCGCGGTCCCAGTCGTTCGACAGGTAGGTGGCCAGGGTGCTCGCCGACAGCAACTGGTCCGTCCAGCCCAGCGGGCCGCCGCCGAACTTGTCCTGCCAGGCGTTCGTGGACTCGGCGCCGATGCGGTCGGGAAGAACGCGCCACTGCGGGACCTCGGCGACCCCGTACCGGTGGTCGAACGGGCGTTGGCAGGGGAATGCGAGCCCGACGGCCCAGTCGAGGAGCACGGGGTCGCTGGACCCGACGACGGTCTGCAGGGTCTGCATCTTCGGCACCCGGGGCGGCGTGACCGCCAGCCACTGTCCGGGGTCGGTGTCCGGGTCGTCCGCGACGAGCCGGACCGTGTTCGCCTCGGCGGGCAGCTGGTCGAGTGGCACCCGCAGGTTGCGCCAGGACGGGGACGGTCCGATGTCGATCGGGTCGACGGTGCCGAGCGCGGTGACGGACCCGTCGGGACCGGCCACCCCGTACTCGACCTTCAGGCTCTGGCCGGGGGTGACGACGCCGTCCGCGTCGACCGACCGGATGCGTCCGGCCGCCGAGATCGTGACGATCGGTGCGTCGTCGCTGCGGTCGGGCAGCCCGTACCAGCCGGTGGTGAGGGAGGCGGGTTTCTGCTCCCCGCCCGGCTGGTAGCTGCCGAGAACCGGGGTTCGGGCGGGGTCGAGACCGAACGGCAGCGTCACGGTGCTGCCGTTGACTCCGGCGGTGGCCTCGGTGYCGCCACCGGTGCCGGAACTGGTGCCCGTGGTCGTCTCGTCGGTTTCGGTGTCGACGGTGTTGGCGCCGCCGGTCGCGATCTTCTCGGAGTCGGCGGTGAGGTCGTCTGCGATGCCGTTGGGGGTGAAGCCCTCCGCGGACGTCGCACCGAACGCGCCCGCACCGCCCTGGTCGGTGACGGGGGTGAGCGGTTGCAGCAGGGCGGCGGTCGGGTCGGTTTCGACGAGGACCTCGTCGGCGAGCGCACACGTGCCGCCGGTGACCGACTCGATGTTGGCCTTCGCGATGGAGTACCCCGGGTACTGCGCGACGGCCCCCTTCAGCAGCGACAGCACCTCGAACAGGACGACGGCACCGGCCGCGACGGTCAGCGGCGACGGCGCGAGCATCCGGGCGCGCTTCCCGTTGGGCTTCTTGCCCGTCTCGTACGGCTCGCGGACGTGGTACCAGGCGGCCAGGAGCAGCATGAGGACCGTGAGTCCCAGGAACAGCGTGGAGAAACCCTTGCCCGCGATCATCGGCGGCTTGTCCCACCACGGGACGCCGTAGCTGGAGACGTACCACCAGCCGTTGGAACTGGTGAACGCGACCGCGAGGATGAACAGGACACCCGCGGCGAACAGCGTGCGGTTCCGTTTCGAGCGGATACTCGCCGCCCCCACCCCGACCGCGGCGAGCACCGCGACCGAACCCGCGAGCCCCGCGTACACCCCGAAGTGGTGGGTCCACTTGGTGGGCGTGAACATCATCAGCAGCAGCGACGCGAACACGATGCCGAGGATGCGGCGCGACGGCCCGATCGCGGTCCCGGGCACCTTCCCCTTGCGCAGGATCAGCATCACGCAGACCACGACGCACAGCAGCATCACGAACACACCGAACCGGCGGGCCAGCGAGCCGTCCGGGGAGATCCCCATCAGCGAATCCCAGCGCAGCCGTTCGTCGAACCATGCCACGTTAGGGCCGAGGACAGTGCGGACACGCGTCGATTCGAGCACCGTCGCCAGTGTCTGATCCGCGAAGACGGCCACCATCACGACCGTTCCCGCGGCGAGGATCGGCAGGATCTGGGACGCAAATCCCACCCGGTGGCCGCGCGCGATGATGATCTGCAGGATCGGCCGCGCACCCGCGATCAGGGCCGCGATGCAGATCAGCCCGGACGGTCCGGCGGCGAGGGAGAACGCGGCGATCAGCACGGCGACGGCACCGGGAAGCAGTCGTCCGGTGGCGATGGCCCGTTCGATGGAACACCACGTGAGGAGGGCGCCGAGCGCGATGACCGGTTCGGGGCGCAACCCGTTGTCGTACGGCAACCAGAACGCCAGGAAGACCAGGCCACCGGTCCAGAGGGCAGTCCTGTTGCGGCGCACGGCGACACCGAGGCGGGGAATGACCTCCCGGCTGATCACCATCCAGCAGAGCAGCGCCGCGAGCAGCGTCGGCAGTCGCATCCACATGCTCGCCGTGCTCACCTTCGCCAGCGTCGCGAGCAGTTCGTACGACCAGCCGAACGGCGCCTCGGGGACGCCGAACCAGCGGAAATAGTTGGCCATGTAACCGGAATGCTCCGACACCCGCGCCATGCCCAGGAGATAGCCGTCGTCGGACGTGTTCGCGCCCACCACGTGCCACAGCAGCAGCGTCCCGATCACGACGGCGTCGACGCCGGTGAACTTCCACCAGTGCGCAGGCAGGAAGCGGCGGGCGCGCCTGCCGTCGATGCCGTCCACGCGGTGCAACGCGTACAGCGACGTCAGCGTCGCGAGGACGCACACGATCATCGCCAGCAGTTTGAGCAGCGTCGGGCTCGACGAGAACCGGGAGTCGAGGTCGACGTGCACGCTCAAGTCGGCGGGCGCCGCCCCCTGCAGGTCGGTGAACAGGCCGACCATCTGCGGTCGCTGGTCGCCCTCGACGGAACCGGCGAGCGGTTCGGCGGTGCCCGTGACCTCGGCCGACGTCCGCTGGTAGTCGGACGTGACGGTGAGACCGGTGCAGCCCTGCAGGTCCCCCGCACCCGCCGAGATCAGGGACCTGCCGCGAAGGGTGACGTCGACCGTGCCGCCGGCCCCCGCCTTCACGACGAGGCCGTTCTTCTCGAAGTCGGGCGCCCGGTTCGGGAGGGTGGAGACGACGGTGCCGCCGTCGGGCCCGAGTTGCGTGAACACCGAGCAGGGAACGTTCACCTGCAGGGCCAGCGGCGTGTACGAGACCAGGGGCGCCTCGACGCTGCCGAGCGTGCCGTTCTGCGGCCAGTCGATCGTCGCGGCGTCCTGCTTCACCGGCAGGAACGGGGTGGCCAGCGCGAGAACGAAACCGATCAGGCCGGTGACGATCGCGATGAGCCGGGAAGTGCGGATGCTCCGGACGTCGGGCAGCGGCGGTTGTGGCACAGCACGATGTTAGTCACCCGTGAGTACTTATTAACGTCCGGCGGTTGATAAGTACTCACGGGTGGTGCAGCCACCGCACGTCCCACAGCCACACGCCGTCGACGGGTTTCGCCGGCGCCCCGACGAGTTGCCGGACCGTCTCGCGCAGGACGCGATCGTTCTGGGTGTGCGGCAGGACCAGGACGTCGGCGTTCCAGAACTTCAGGTCGGTCAGCGCCTGGGCCCTCGTCGCGTCGTCGATGACCGGTACCTGGCCGGACGACTGCGCGGACGCGAGCAGTAGTGCGGTGGGGCGGTCGTCGGGCCCGTACTTGCCCCGCTGCTCGCTGCCGGCCGGGCCGACGAAATATCCACCGGCAATGGGGAATGCGAGATCCTGCTCGGTCTGCCAGCGCAGCATCCGGGCGTTTTCCGGGGAGGGGAGCGGCACCGTGACGACGGAACCGTCGGTGACGTAGTCCCGCCACGTACCGTCGGCGAAGAAGTTCGGCGCGGCGTCCCGCTGCACGACTGCCAGGGGTGTCGGCGTCAGCGGAAGCAGCGCCACCACGAGCCACCCGACCCACAGCAGCGTGGTGGTCCGCTGGCCCTCGCGGGCGGACGCCAGGGCGCGGTCGGTGCCGAGCGTGAGCAGCAGCGCGGCGGCGGGCAGGCAGCCCATCGCGAAGCGCGACTCGAGGACGGACTCGAGGAGCGGCAGGTGTGAGATCAGCTTCCACGGCAACGGAATTCCGGTGTCCCAGCCGCCGATCGTCAGCGACGTCCCGAGCGACAGGACACCCATCACCCCGACCGTGGCGGCCGCCGCGCGTGCGAGCGGCATCCGCCACAGCCACAGGGCGGACAGGCCGAGGAGAATCAGCAGGGGCCAGCCGAAGTACGCGTTCTCCTCGGTGGCGTTCATGCTGAACTCGGCGGACCCGGGCTCGCCTGCCAGGGAGGATGTCGGAAAGCTGGTGAACGACTCGGTATCGTTGCCCACCGGGCCGTGTTCGATCGCGCGGTAGCTGTCGGGCCCGAAGAACTGCCACCACAGGGGAACGGCGGCGACGGCCAGCGCGACGCCGCCCGCGACCGCAAAACCCTTGATGCTGTGCCTGACTGCCGCGAACGCGGTCCGCGGGCGCGACGCCGCGTAGGCGATCCCGAACACCGTGAACGCCAGCGCGTAGATCAGCAGGGGTTCCTCGCCGAGGAAGATCTGGTAGGCGATCAGCAGTCCCAGCACGATGCCGTCGCGCACGGGTCGCGCGCCGCTGCCCAGCCTGATCACGGCGAGCGCGATGAAGGGCAGCAGGAACAGGGCGACGAAGTTGGGATGCCCGTTGGTGTGCGAGATCAGGGCGGGTGCGAAACCGCACAGGCCGCCGCCGACGGCCGCCGCGAGTCGCGAGGACACGACGTGCCGTGAGAAGACCCAATACCAGGCAATTGCCGTGCCCGACAGGCCAAGTGTGAGTGCCAGAGTGAATGTGACGTTCGGTCCGAACAACAGTGTGATGGGCGCCAGCGGAATGCTGATGCCGAACATCGCCGTGTTGCCCATGAGATTGACGCCCAGTGGATAGTTCTGCAGGTCGCTGGACAGCGGGTTCTCCAGACGGACCAGCGAGCGTGCGGCGACCGCGAAGAACCACTCCCACATGGTCTGGTCCTGGCCGCTGCGCACCAGATAGCCGGTTCCGAGGTGTTTCCACTGGCGGGCCAACACGAATGCGGCCAGGCCGACATAGAAGACGACCGCTGCGACATCGGCCGGGTGCGGCCGGAAACGGGAGCGGACAGGGCGAGCGGTGGTGCTGGTGCTCCCGGCGGGCCGAGTCGTCTCGACCGGGGTGAGTATCTCAGTCACGCAGCAGCGCCTCCGGTTCTCGGGTCGATGTCAATCGATCGAGGGTACCGGAGGTCGCTGAGAGCTTCCTGGGTTGCGATCGGGTAATTGTTGCGTGTATCACATCAAGTTGATTTGTGAACTTCTGATCAATACAGGGATATTCTTCTGCCCCACTGGTTACGCTCAGCATGCTTTTCCGTATCGGTTGCAGTGCATTCTGAATGGGGTCGGCATGACGGACATCAGCACATCTCGATTTGGGTACAAACGCTTCACACGGACGGTTGCAGTCGCAGGCATCGCCGCGCTCGCCATGGTCATGGGCAACGGCACGGCGTCGGCCGGCGTGGACAATTCCAGCTCCGTGATCGATGCACGAGGGAATCGCATCGAAGTCGTCCAGGGCGACACGCAGTATCAGGTCGTACCGCCGCTGGACGGCGTACCTACCAGCGTGGAGTTCTTCCACAACGGTTACGCGGGGGTCGCCATCACCGGGCCGAACGCGGAAGAGTTCAAGGGAACTCAGCTCACCGTCGGTTATCAGATCGGTTACCCGGTCTCGTTGGCAGGCGCGACCATCGTCCTCAACTCGCCCGGACTCGGGTTCGCAATCGGGTCGAGTAATGGAATCAACCTGGGACTCGTCCCCGACTTCACGCTGGACCTGAACGCAGGGACCAACGCGGAACTCGCCGGTGACATCATTCCGTCGCAGGAACTCGATATCGACCTGGAACCGGGTGGAATCACCACCGTCCCGCTCCTCGAGGGGCAGGAGTTCGACGGATCGGCGGCTGTGGTCAGGATGCAGGGAGTTCATGGCTCCATCTCCGGTGCTATCGGGCCGGTCACCATCCGTCCGTACGCGATGGCCGTGACGGAGAACGGTGACACCGTGATGACTTACGGCGTGCCGCAGAAGCTCAACTAGGCAGCCCGCCCGACAGGGTGCCTGACAGGGGTCGCCGGACTGATGTCCGGCGACCTTTGTCGACTCAGATGGACGACGACGTCGCCGGCGACGAACACGGCGGCGCCGAGCACTGCGACCACGAAAAGCGCCCAGTGCCCGACGTAGACACCGATGATCGCTCCGATCGTCGTTGCGAGTCCGGCATGCACGATCACCTCACCGGGAGCGGTGCCGAGAAGATAGTCTTCGGCACCGCTGCCGGCACGTCGAGGTTCCACTGCATCCGGCATGACCGCTCCTCGCGACGACCCGACAATTCCCCTCGGGGCGCGGAAAATACCCGCTTCCCTGATTGGCTGCGGTGTTCCCGCGAGCAGGGCCGAGTAAACGCGAACAGACCGATCAGTTTCTTGTGACGACGACGAACGGTCCGGTCTCCGACACCGTGAATCGCGGGTCGTCGAACAGTTCCTTCGGGAACGTGACGGTGTAGCGGCGCACGTTGGGGTCGTTGGGATACACGTCCTCGGCGAGCCGCAGCGTGTATCCGTCGGGGCCCTGCCGGAACACGAACGCGTCGGGCGCCCGCCACGGCGCCGCGTCGAGTGCGGCCACCAGCTGGTCGGGTGTCTCGAGCTCGCTCCACTCCGCGATGGTCCGGGCGCGTCCGGCGAAGTCCGCCAAGGGATTCGAGTAATGCGACGTCAGCGCCTGGAACCCGAGGTAGGGGTAGAAGCTGAGGAAGCTGGTGTCGGCGGTGAGGACCACCGTGTCGTCGCGGTCGCGGGGGACCTGCGCCCGGATGAGTTCGTCGACCGCCGCGTAGTGGGCGGCGGCACCGGGTGGGCGCTGGTCGGCGCGTTCGCCGTTGCCGTCGGTGTCGGTGTAGGCGACGGCGATGTCGGCGTCGAGGAACTTCGGGATGTTCTGGACGAACGACAGCGCACCCAGCACGCCGATCACCAGGACCGCACCCTTGACCCGCGGGTTGTCGCTGGTCGCGAGCACGAGCCACCCCGCGAATTCGACGAATCCGAAGACGCCTGCCGCGCCGAGCAGGACGATCAGCACGGGCTCGAGCCGGAACGAGAGCAGGGTGCTGCCGAGCACCGTGAACGCCATCGACAACAGCGACCACAGGTAGATGGCCACCACTCCGACGCCGAGGGCCTGCGCGCGCCGTGACGTCGACGCGCGGGCGACGAGCCAGATGGTGCCGAGCAGGCACAACGCCCCGGTGAGGGAGAAGTGGATCATCGGCAACGGCAGCTGTGCGCCCGCCTCGGGCAGGTAGTGCAGCGCGGTTCCCGACGCGGCGGGCGAACCACCCACGACCTTCAGTAGATACGGCAGCCACACGGTCAGGGCGAGGAGCCCGGACACGGCGGCGATCACGATCAGCCGGACCAGCGGGTCGACCGCCGCCCGCCACGACTTCCGGGCGCGCACGCGCAGCGCCGCCGCCAGCAGTGCGAGCAGGGTGATCGCGAAGGCGGCGAGACCGAGATACAGCGTGTAGAACGTGGCGGCGAGACCGAGGAACAGGCCGGTGCCGATCACGGCACCCCAACCGCCGCGCCCGTCGGCACGATTCAGGCCGCCCCAGGCGAGGACAAGCGCGGGACCGATCAGCAGCGTGATGACGGCGCCGTACGGTTCCGGCGAACCGTAGGCCAGGACGAGGGCCGTCGTCGCGAGGGACACCACGATGGCCAGGTCGTGGCGGATCAGGTTGCTCCACAACACCAGTGCGACGACGGCGGCGACGGCGAGGGATCCGATGGCGTACGGCTTGAACGCTTCCCAGCCGTCCATGCCGAGGAGGTTGGCGACGCGCCCACCCGCCCAGAACCAGCCGGCCGGGTAGTACGGCGGCAGGTCGGCGTACGTCATGTCGCGCAGTGCGGCCGAGTCCGTCAGCCGCGTGAGGTATTCGGTGCGGAACTCCTGGTCGACGGAGACACCGTGCAGGTACAGCTTGGTCGCGGCCAGCGGCAGACCGAGTGTGACGGTGACGAAGCCGGACAGGCTCGCCCACGACAGCAGCCGGGCGAACCGCGCGGCCCGGTGCAGCCGGACCAGCAGCACCGACACCGCGATACCCGCGATGGCCACGACCTGGCCGACCGTCGTGACGGCCTGGGTCACGTTGGACGAGTTGAACGCAGGCCACTGCACCCGCCCGAACGCGAACAGTCCGACCGCTGCCACCACCGCGGCCACGACGGCCCCCAGCAGCATTTCGGCAGCTGTCGACAGGGACCGTCGGGCCGGTGCTACGTCTGCTTCCGTCACGAGGGCGAAGCTTAGATGGGCAGCTTCTTGAAGATCGGTCGCGGGATGTGCCGCAGGATCATCATCACGTACCGGAATGCGCCGGGCGCCCAGACGAGATCCTTGCCCTTCTCCGCCGACGTGACGGCGAGTTTGGCCACGTCTTCCTTGTTCACCGTCAGCGGGGCTTCCTTCACGTCCGCGGACATGCGGGTGCGGACCTGGCCGGGACGGATGACGAGGACGCGCGGACCGAACTCACGCAGGGCCTCACCGAGTCCGAGGTAGAAGCCGTCGAGTCCGGCCTTGGTGGAGCCGTACACGAAGTTGGAGCGGCGCACGCGCTCGCCCGCGGCGGACGACATGGCGATGATCTGGCCGAAGCCCTGTGCCTTCATCTTCTCGCCGACCAGGACGCCGACGGACACGGCCGCGGTGTAGTTGACCTCGGCGATCTGGACGGCCTTGCGCTGGTTCTGCCACAGTTCCTCGGCGTCGCCGAGGAGGCCGAACGCGACGATGGTGACGTCGACGTCGCCTTTCGCCCAGGCGTCGTCGATGACCTTCGGGTGGCTCTCGGTGTCGACGGCGTCGAAGTCGATGACATCGACGGCGTTGGCGCCTGCCGCCTTCAGCTGGGCTACCGCGCCGTCGCGCCCGGGGTCGCCGGGCAGCGCGGCGAGGATCACCCGCATCGGCGCCTTCTTCAGGTACTCCTCGCAGATCGCGAGACCGATCTCGGAGGTGCCACCGAGCAGCAGGAGGGTCTGGGGGTTCCCGACAGCGTTGATCACTACAGTTCCAACCTTCTGGACATATCGGAGGCGAAGACATTGGTGGGGTCGTACTTGCGGCGGGTGGCGATCCACTCGTCGATCCGCGGGTACATGGCGTGGAACGTCTCGGCGGTGGTCCGCGAATCCTTGGCCGTGTAGAGACGGCCGCCGAACTTCAGGACCCGCTTGTCGAGTTCGGTGACGAACTCGTTCAGGCCGGGCTTGATGCGGAAGTCGACGCAGATGTTCCAGCCCGGGATCGGGAAGCTCAGCGGCGCCTGGTTGCCCTCGCCGAACAGCTTGAACACGTTGAGGAACGAGTAGTGCCCCGACGTCTGGATGTCGCGGATGATCGCCTTGAACTCCTCGACCGCGGTGGTCGGCACCACGAACTGGTACTGCAGGAATCCGTTCGATCCGTAGGCGCGGTTCCACTCACCGAACATGTCGAGCGGGTGGTAGAACTGCGTCAAGTTCTGAACCTTGTCGCGGTAGGTGCCGGACTTCCGGAACCACAGCTCGCCGATCATCGAGAAGTTGAACTTGTTGGCCAGGCCGTTCGGGAACACGTCCGGGAACGTCAGCAGCTGCGGCGCGTCGAACGCCAGCGGATTCTTCTGCAACTTCGCCGGCAACTGGTCGAGCTTCGCCAGCGAGCCCCGGGAGACCGCGGCCCGGCCCAGCTTCGGGGGCGCGGCGATGGCGTCGAACCAGGCGCTCGAGTACTCGTAGTTGGCCTCGCTGCCGTCGCTGTGCAGCGCGATGGTCTCGTCGAGCGTCTGGGTGACGTCGCCGTCGGCGATGAAATACGCCGTCTCGGTCGGCGTCATCTTGATGGTCGCCTTGAGGATGATGCCCGTCAGGCCCATGCCGCCGATCGTCGCCCAGAACAGGGCGCCCTTGGGGTCGTTGCGGCCGCCCTTCGGCGTCAGCGTCCGCACCTTGCCGTCGGCGGTGAGCAGGTCCAGCGACACCACATGGTTGCCGAAGCTGCCGGCGCTGTGATGGTTCTTGCCGTGGATGTCGGAGCCGATGGCACCGCCGATGGTGACCTGCCGGGTGCCCGGCAGCACCGGAACCCACAGGCCGAACGGCAGCGCCGCCTTCATCAGCTGATCCAGGTTGACGCCGGCGTCGACCTCCACGAGGTGGGTGTCGCGGTCGATGCGATGGATCCGGTTCAGCGCATTCATGTCGATGACCAGGCCACCGGCGTTCTGCGCCGGGTCGCCGTAGGAGCGGCCGAGGCCACGGGCGATCACCCCACGCTGCAGGTGAGCCGGCTTCGACTCGTTCTGCTCCGCGACCTGGGCGACCGCTTGCGCGATCACCTCCACGTCGGGAGTGGACAGCACCTGCGCGGTGGTGGGCGCGGTGCGTCCCCAGCCGGTGAGGGTGCGGGTCTGTGTGGGGAGCGCCTGGGTGGGCGTCTCTTCTGCTGTCGTGGACATCGGCATAGAGGCTACCGCCTGTGAGTACTTGTTAACCGCGGGCGGTTAAGAAGTACTCACGGGGCGCTAGCCTCGTCGTCGTGTCAGAAACCCAGCCGAGTCACGAGCACGAACCTCACGTTCCGCTCCCCGTCGAGATCCCCGTCACCGAGAACATCGCCGACGACGCACTGGACCTGAAGACGCAGATCGTCCGTTTCGTCCTGACCGGTGGACTGTCGGCGGTCGTCGACTTCGGCCTGTACTTCCTGCTGTTCGAGGTGGTCGGGCTGCCCGTCAACGTGGCGAAGTCGATCAGCTTCATCGCGGGCACCACCACCGCGTACCTGATCAATCGCCGGTGGACGTTCAAGGCCGAACCGAGCCGCGCCCGCTTCGTCGCCGTCGTGATCCTGTACGCCGTCACGTTTGCGGTGCAGGTGGGCCTCAACTGGGTGATGTACCACGCATTCCCCGACGAATGGTGGCGTCTGCCGCTCGCGTTCGTCATCGCGCAGGGCACGGCGACGGTCATCAACTTCGTCGTGCAGCGCGCGGTGATCTTCAAGATCCACTGAGATGGCCGCCCGGCAACCGGGCGGCAATGCCCCGGCGGGTGCTGCGATACCGACTGGTCGGGTGTTTCGGTAACGACTCAGCAACTTCCCTGGCGCTGCCGACGCGTTCGGTGAGAATCGATCAATGCTGATTGTCCTCGATACTTCGGCCGTCACGCGAGACGCGCGCTTCGAGACGTTCGTCCGCGACGCCCTCGACCGGGGCAGCCGAGTGCTCGTCCCCCGCCTCGTCCTCGTCGAGGTCGCCCACCGGTACCAGCGGGAGTCGGTCGCGATGATCGAGGCCCTCACCGTCCAGGCACGGATGTACGACCGGCTCGGGCTCCGCGACGACCTGTCTGCGTTCGTGGACGCCGCGCGGGCCAAGGCCGACGGTTACGTCGACTCGCTCGCCCGGCAGTTGGAGGCGATGGGCTGCGACGTGATCGAGCCGGCGTACACCTCACACCTCGAAGTCGCCGCCCGTGAACTGCAGCGCCGCCGCCCGTATGTGGACCGGAAGCGGCGCGGCTACACGGCCACGGTGAACTGGCTGACGGTCCTGGACATCGCGGACCGCCGCCCGTCCGAGGACGTGGTGTGGGTCAGCGCGAACTCCCGGGCGTTCGGGAGCGGCGAGCCCGGGGCGTGGCACGACGAGATCTGGGCCGAGCTGCAGGACCGCGGTCTCGACCACCGGCTGCGGTGGGTGACCGGGCTCGACGACGTGGATCTGCGGGACGCCGGCCTGCCCCGCCGTGAACGGGTCTCCGTGCCGATCGCCGCCCCGCCTGCCGCGGTCCCCGCCCCGCCTGCCGCCGTCGCGGCACCGCCCACCGTGGCCGCGGCACCACGGCCCGTGGTCGCGGCCCCGCCGCCCCGGACGCCCCTCGTCGTGTCCGACCCTGTGGAACCCCGGGTCGCGCCGCCGCCCGCGCACGTGGCGCGCCCCCGGGTGGCGCCGCAGCGGATCCTGCCGTCCGGCAACGCGGACACCGGCGGACGCCGTGGCATCGGCCGGATGCGGGGTGGCCGCAAGCGCAAGGTCACCGTGGTGGAGGAGCTGGACGATCTCGATTTCGGCTGATCCGACCCGCCGGTAACGATTCGGGCACCGGGCATAACGACTTGGGGCCGAAGCCACCATCAGCGACGCACGAGCGTGGCGGGTACTCCAAGGTTGAACTTACGTATCCGTCAACGGCGACGGGTATCGGCGACCAGGGGAGAAGGCATGAAATCTGTGCCGAACGACCGCAAGCCGTCTGTGCAGCAGCGGAATGGGACACCGACCGTCCAATACCGTTCGGGTGCGCGGCTGGCGGGGCCGAGTATCGAATCCCAGGTTCTCTACCAGGCATGCAGATGGTTCCTCCGGCCCGTGGTGCGGATGGCGCCGATCAACGAGTCGGCGATCCGCAGGGCCGCGCTGCTGGACCTCGCGGCGGGGATGCGCCCCGCTTCCGGTATCCGCCGCCAGAAGGTGCGGCTGCCCGGGTTCGACGCGGAGATCGTGCGCGCCCCGGGAGTCTCACCGGAGCTGAGCGACGGTGTCGTCCTCTATCTCCACGGCGGCGGGTTCCTGTGCTGCGGGCTGAACACGCACCGGCCGGTGGTCGCGACGATCGCGAAGCTGACCGGACTGCCGGTGATGCACGTCGGCTACCGGCAACTGCCCGACACGAACATCAGCGGTTCCGTCGACGACTGTCTGACGGCATACAAGTGGTTGCTGGAGAACGGAGCCCAGGCGGGCGGGACGGTGTTCGCCGGTGATTCGGCGGGTGGGTTCCTCGTGTTCGCGACGGCGTTGAAGGCCCGCGAGGAGGGTGTCGATCTCCCCGCCGGGCTGGTCGGGCTGTCGCCGCTGCTGGACCTGGACTGCGCCGACAAGCTGGTGCACGCCAACGCCGCCCGCGACGTGTTCGCGCCCGTGGAGGCGCTCGTCACCATCGGCAAGCTGGGCGGCGAGGTGGACGGTGTGCTCGACCCCGCGCTGTCGCCCGTGAACGGTGCGCTCGAGGGTCTGCCGCCGTCGTTGCTGTTCGCCGCGGAGGGCGAGGTGCTGCGGTCGGATTCGGAGCTGATGGCGCATCGGCTGAGCGGTGCGGGTGTGCCGACGACGCTGCAGATCTGGGACGGTCAGGTGCATGCGTTTCCGGCGTTGTGGCCCGGTCTGCCGGAAAGTCGTGTGGTGCTTCGGCGTATCGCGCGGTTCGTCGCGACGCGGGTGCGGCCGGACGACGGTGTCGCCCGGGACAAGACCGCCTGACTACCGCGGCGGGCCCTTCTCCAGCACGATCGTGGTCGACCGCGGCCTCCTGGTCTCGTCGAGCCAGCGGATTTCGACCGCGTCGCCGGGGTGCCGCGCGATCATGAGCCCGCTGAGGTCGTCCGAGGACCGGATCGGGATTCCGTCGAATTCGGTGACGACGTCCCCGATGTCGATGCCCGCGTCGTCGGCGGGGGTGCCGATGCTGACCCAGAGGACCTCGGCGCCACGAGGATCGTCGGTGACGCTGATCCCGAGGAGGGGGGTGTCGCCGATGTGCACGGTGGCGGACGCCGTCCCGGCGCGAACCTGATCGACGATCGTCATCGCGGTGTCGATGGGCACCGCATACGACCTCGGCTGGGCGGGAGCGGGTTTGGTGGGATCGGAGTCGGCGTTGCCCGCGGTGTTCACGCCGATGACGGCGGCGGTGGCGTCGACGAGCGGGCCACCGGAGTCGCCGGGCCGGACCGCCGCATCGATCTGGATCAACCCGTTCAGCCGGTTCCGGGAACCGTCGGTGGAACTGCGAGCGGTGATCGCCTGCCCGAGATCGGTCACGAAACCCCGTGCCGCCACCGGGACTCCGCCCCCTTCGGCGTTGCCCACCGCGGTTACCGGATCACCGATGCCGACGGCGGTGTCCTTCGCGAGGGGCGCGGCGGAAAGGTCGCCCGCGCCCTGGAGCCGGAGGACCGCGATGTCGCGCGAACTGTCGTAACCGAGCACGTCCGCGACGTACTCCGCACCGTTGCCGAGGCTCACCGCGCTGATGTCGAGTGCACCGTCGATCACGTGATGATTGGTGAGGACGACGCCGTCGGGGGTGAGCACTATCCCCGTTCCCGCGGTTTCGACGAGCCCCGAGTCGGCGACGAGGGTGACGATCGCCGGGATCACCCTGGCCTCGACCTCTTCCGGGGTCAGGACGACGGGCGGCGGTGGCGGAGGCGGCGCGGGCTGGGCCACCGTTGCCGCGGGCGGCCCCGATTCGCGGACCGTCGGTGCGCTCAGCAGCAGGCTGCCGATCACCGCCGTGGCCACGGCGAGGACCGTTGCGGCGCGGGGCGTCGTCATGCCCGGGTGTCGTCGGCGCGGATTCGGTCAGGACTGTTTCAGCGACCCCCAGCCGTGCCAGGTGTCGATCTCGATCCAGGCGCTGACCCGTTTCCGGTCGCGGACGGGGTACGGGTTGCCGGTGTAATGCGTCGCGAGGCGGTCGATGTCGGCGAGGTCTTCGTCGTCGACGAACTCCGTCACCCGGCCCTGGACGCTGACGTGGGTGATCCAGTCGCCGGGATCCATCGCGGTGAGGCTGACCCGGGGATCGCCCCGCAGGTAGTCGAGGCGCTTCCGCTCGGCGTCCATGTTGACCAGCACCCTGCCGCCCTCGAACAGATACCAGGTGGCCACGGACACGGGCTGCCCGTCGGGTCGGACGCAGGCGACGGTGGCGTAATTGGGCCGGGCGAACATCTCGGCGGCCTTCGGTGTCAGAGGTGGCTTCGACATGTCCGAAAGATACCCCTGAGGCCTCCGGCCCGGTGCGCGGTTGACGAGTCCAGACGCTCGTCAACCACGCACGGGGCAGGCGGCCGTGGACTCCCGGACGACGAGGGTCGGGGTGAACGAGAGCTGCTGGTGCTTGTGGGTGTCGGGGTTGTTGACCTGATCGAGCAGGAGTTCGGCCGCCGCCCGTCCCAGTTCGTTCCGCGGCTGGGCGACGGAGGTCAGCGGCACGGCCGCACCGGCGGCGTAGTCGATGTCGTCGTACCCGACGATCGCGAGGTCTTCGGGCACGCGCTTGCCGTGCTGGATGAACTCCTGGAGCACACCGAGTGCGAGCAGGTCGTTGGCGCAGAACGCCGCCGTGGGCCGCTCCTGCGGCGGCATCGCGAGAATCTCGCGGGCCGCGTGGGTGCCGGCCTCGATGCTGAGGGATCGGGTGGCGACGGTGCGCATGCGGGTGCTCGCCGATTCCGCGACGGCGCTGAGCGCCCCGTCCCGGCGGTCGCGGACCTGCCTGATGGTGTCGGGCCCGCCGACGAACACGAGGTTCCGGTGCCCCTGCTCCATCAGGTGGCGGGCGGCGATCCTGCCGCCGTGGACGTCGTCGACGGCGACGGAGGATCGGCCGGGTGTGCGGGACCCGCGGTCGAGCAGGACCACCGGGGTGCCCTGACGGTCGAGGTTGGCGAGCATCGGCGTGCTCTCGCCGGTGGGGCAGAGCAGGATTCCGTGGACGCGTTGTTCCATGAGCTGGCCGAGCTGCCGGTTCTCGCGTTCTTCCGATTCGCCGGTGCTGATCATGACCATCAGCAGTTCGTTCGCCTCGGCGACTTCCTCGGCTCCCGACGCGACGTCGACGAAGAAGGGGTTCCGCGCGTCGAGGACGACGACGGCGAGCATCCGTGACTGGCCGGCGCGGAGTTGGCGGGCGGCGTCGTTGCGGACGAAGCCGAGCTGGGTGATGGCCTCGTGTACTCGCTGGCGGGTCGCCTCCGACACCAGTTCGGGGTGGTTGAGCACGTTGCTGATCGTTCCCATCGAGACGCCCGCGAGTGCGGCGACCTCGCGCATGGACGCTGCCATCCGATTCCCCCTTCAGCCGGCTCGTTCGACAGCGCACATTGTCGCGTCGGCCGGTGCCCGAGAACAATCCAGTGCTCTTGAATCGCTTCATTCACAGTATCGCCGTCCGCGGGGCCGGAATCAAGACCGGCTGTCAGGCGAGACGATGCGGAATATCCGGTAAGCGACCTGGCGTGCTTTTATAACGATAAGGTCACGGTGGTGACCGGCTCTACCGAACCTCTTGACTTGTGGCGCCTGTCACTTCTAGCTTCATAAACAAGAAATGAACCGTTTCAATCGGAGGTGCTGAATGAGCGTCCCCCCTGCGGTGCCGTTGCTGGAAGTACGGGACGTCACCAAGTCCTTCGGCAACGTCGCTGCTGTTCAGGGTGTGTCGTTTCCGCTCTACGGCGGCGAGGCGCACGCCCTCGTCGGAGAGAACGGTGCAGGCAAGTCGACCATCGTGAAGATGCTCGCCGGCGTGCACGGCCCCGACACCGGATCGATGCTCGTCGGCGGTGAGGAAGTGTCGCTCGGGTCGCCCTCGGATGCCAAGGCCAGGGGTATCGCGGTCATCTACCAGGAGCCGACCCTGTTCCCCGACCTCACGATCGCGGAGAACATCTTCATCGGCACCCAGCCGCGGGCCCGCTTCGGCATGATCGACCGCGGCGCGATGAACACAGCCGCCCGCGCGCTGTTCGACCGTCTCGGGGTCCCGATGGACCCGGACCGGCCGGCCAGCGGACTGTCGATCGCCGATCAGCAGTTGGTCGAGATCGCGAAGGCGCTGTCCACCGACGCCAACGTCATCGTCATGGACGAGCCGACCGCGGCCCTGTCCGGCAACGAGGTGGAGCGGCTGTTCAAGGTCACCCGGTCCCTGTGCGCGTCCGGCGCGGCGGTCATGTTCATCTCGCACCGCTTCGAGGAGATCTTCGCGCTGTGCCAGCGGGTCACCGTGATGCGCGACGGACGGCACATCGCCACATCGGAACTGGCGGGCCTGACGGTCGACGACCTCGTCCGCAGCATGGTCGGCCGCGACCTCGGCGCCCTGTTCCCGAAGATCGACGTGGAACCGGGGGCGGTCGTCCTCGAGGTCGAGAACCTGTCGCGAGCCGGGGTGTTCTCCGACATCAGTTTCCAGGTGCGCGCCGGCGAGATCGTGGCACTGTCCGGGCTGGTCGGTGCCGGCCGCTCCGAGGTCATGCAGTCGGCGTTCGGTGTGGACCCCCGTGACAGCGGCGACGTCCGGGTGCGAGGCAAGAGCCTGCGCAAGGGCGATCCGAAGGCCGCGATGCGCGCGGGAATGGCGCTCGTCCCGGAGGACCGTCGCCAGCAGGGCCTGATCCTGGACATGTCGATCGAGCGCAACGCCACGTTGACGCGGTCGTCCGCTCTCGCCCGGTTCGGGTTCCTCTTCGGGGGACGTGAGCGCCGGTCGGCCTACGAGTGGACGAAGAAACTGCAGACCAAGTACGCGCGCATCACCGACCCCGTCGGGGTGCTGTCCGGCGGCAATCAGCAGAAGGTCGTGCTCGCCAAGTGGATGGCCACCGCGCCGAGCGTCCTGATCGTGGACGAACCCACCCGCGGTATCGACGTCGGCACCAAAGCCGAAGTGCACCGGATCATCTCGACGCTCGCCAGTGAAGGCGTCGCCGTCGTGATGATCTCCTCCGAATTGCCGGAGGTGCTCGGAATGGCCGATCGCGTCCTTGTGATGAGGGAAGGACGAATCGTGTCGGAACTGAGCAGGGCCGAGGCCGACGAGGAGAAGATCATGTTCGCTGCAACGGGTTCGGAGGCCGCCGCATGAGCGCACCCACCCGCGTCGCGCCTGCGGGCGCCGCGAAGCCACAGGTGAAGTCGGACGGGGGTCCGTCGCTGATCGAGAAGGTGCTGCAGGTCCGTTCGCTCGGCATCCTCGCCGCGCTGATCGTGCTGGTCGTGGTCACCACGATGCAGAACGGCAATTTCCTTTCCTCCCAGAGCATTCGCGACATTCTGCTGGCCGCGTCGATCGTCGGTGTGCTGGTGGTCGGGCAGACCGTCGTCATGATCACCAAGAACATCGACCTGTCGGTCGGCTCGGTGCTCGGGCTGTCGGCGTTCGCCGCGGGCAGTGTGATGTCGGGTGCCGACGGTGCACCGATCGTGGTGGGGATCCTCGCGGGGATCGCCGTCGGCGCGGTCTGCGGACTCGCCAACGCGCTGCTGGTGCGGTTCGGCGGCGTTCCCGCCCTGGTCGTCACGCTCGGCACGATGTACATCTTCCGCGGCATCGCCTACCTGTGGGCGGGTGGCGAGCAGATCACCGCCGAYGAGATGCCGCCGGACTTCCTGAAGCTCGGCACCGCAACGCTTCTCGGTGTGCCGGTGCTCGTGATCGTCGCGGTGGTGGCCGTTGTTCTCGCCGGTGTGTATCTGCGTCGCTATCGCAGTGGACGCGACCTCTACGCCATCGGGTCGAACGGCCACGCCGCCGAACTCGCGGGCATCGCCGTCGGCAAGCGCGTCCTGCTCGCCTTCGTGTTCTCCGGGGCCATGGCCGGAGTCGCCGGGGTCATGTTCGCGGCGCGGTTCGGCACCGTCGACGCCGCCGCCGGATCCGGTTACGAACTCAACGTGATCGCGGCCGCCGTCGTGGGCGGTGTCGCCGTGGTCGGCGGCGTCGGCACCGTCTGGGGCGCGGCGCTCGGCGCGCTGCTCCTGACCACCATCAACAGTTCGCTGCCCGTTCTCCAGATCAACCAGTTCTGGCAGCAGGCCATCGTCGGTGCGCTGATTCTCATCGCCATCGCGGCCGATCGACTGCTCGCGGTGCGTGCCGCACAGCAACTTCGGAAGAGGAGCGCCCATGTCGACTGACACCATCGAGCCGGCGACGACCGCACAGCCGGACACCGCGGGGACGTCGACGGTCGGCCGAATCCGCGAGGTGCTCGCCGGCTGGGACTCGGTGATCATCGCCATCACGATCGTCGTGCTGGTGGTCGCCTCGGTCACCAACCCCGACTTCGGGAGCAGCCGGAACTTCACGTTCCTCGTTCTCGACCTGGCACCGATCTTCCTGATCGCACTGCCGATGACGTTCATCATCATCACCGGCGAGATCGACCTGTCGGTGGCGAGCGTCCTGGGGCTGAGCGGCGCCGCGATGGGCTGGATGTGGAACAACGGCTTCGCCATCGAGGCGATCATCCCGATGTGCATCCTGCTCGGCTGCCTCCTCGGTGCCCTCAACGGTTTCCTCGTCGCCAGGCTGGGGTTGCCGTCTCTCGCCGTCACGATCGGTACCCTGGCCCTGTTCCGGGGGCTCGCGTTCGTCCTCCTCGGTGACCAGGCGGTGTCCAACTTCCCCCGCGCATACACGTCGTGGGTCACGGGAACGGTCGGCGGCACGGCCATCCCCAATCTCGCCATCCCGCTGGTCGTCGCGGCCGTCGTGTTCGCGGTGATCCTCCAGGCCACCCCGCTCGGCCGCGACATCTACGCCACCGGCGCCAGCGACACGGCCGCACGCTTCGCCGGCATCGACGGGGCGCGGCTGAAGTTCTGGCTCTACGTGGTGTGCGGGGCGGTCGCCGCCCTCGCCGGGGTGCTGTGGAGCCTGCGGTACTCGAGCGCCCGGGCCGACAACGGATCCGGTCTCGAACTGGCCGTGGTCGCGGCGGTGCTCCTCGGCGGAGTGTCGATCTTCGGCGGCAAGGGCCGGCTGGCGGGCGTGCTCGCCGCGGTGGTGCTGCTCGCCACGCTGCAGAATGCGCTGCGCCTCGAGGACATCTCGAACGAGGCACTCACCATCGTCACCGGTGTTCTCCTGATCGTCGCGGTTCTGCTTCCGAACCTGCTGAAGACCGTGCGGACGTCCGCGCAGCGTCGAAAGCTGAAAAACGCGCCCTGAATTCCCTGCTTCACCGCTCTTTCTCACTTCAGCGTTCGCGGTGACGCGAACACGAGGAAAGGATCCACCATGACCCGATTCCGCCGGACCTTCGTTCCCCTGGCGGGGATCGTCGCAGTCTCGATCGGATTGACGGCCTGCGGCGGCACCACCCAGGATTCGGCATCGAACTCGGGGGGTGGCGACCGCGCCACCGGGACCGCGAACCCCGACGCGCCGATCCAGGACGGTCTGCAGGTCGCGTTCCTCCCCAAGCAGCTCAACAACCCGTACTCCGACATCGAGGTCGGCGGTGGCAAGACCGCCGTGGAGGAGTTCGGCGGCGAGTACAAGCTCGTCGGCCCCAACGATGCGAGCGCGTCCTCGCAGGTGTCGTACATCAACACGCTGATCCAGCAGGGCCAGAACGTCATCAACATCGCCGCCAACGATCCGAATGCCGTGTGCCCCTCGCTGAACCAGGCCCGCGACGCAGGCATCAAGGTCGTGACGTTCGATTCCGACGCGGCCGAGGACTGCCGCGACCTGTTCATCAACCAGGCCACCACCCAGGGCGTCGGCGAGACGCTCGCGAAGATGACGAGCGAGCAGATCGGCGGCACCGGCAAGATCGCGGTGCTGTCCGCGACACCCAACGCCACCAACCAGAACGCGTGGATCGAGGTGCTGAAGGCGGAGCTCGCGAGCAAGCCGGAATACCGGAACATCGAACTGGTGGCCACGGTGTACGGCAACGACGACGACCAGAAGTCGTTCCAGGAAACGCAGGGCCTGCTGCAGACCTACCCCGACCTGAAGGCGATCGTGTCGCCCACGACGGTCGGCATCGCCGCCGCGGCGCGCTACATCTCGTCGTCGAGCTACAAGGGCAACATCGTGCTCACCGGCCTCGGTACCCCGAACCAGATGCGGGAATACGTGAAGAACGGCACCGTCAAGGAATTCGCCCTCTGGGACCCGACCAACATCGGCTACCTCTCCGCCTACGCCGGTGCCGCACTGGCATCCGGTCAGATCACCGGCGCCGAGGGACAGAAGTTCACGGCTGGCAAGCTCGGCGAGTACACGATCGGCGCCGGCGGCGAGGTCGTGCTCGGCCCGCCCACCGTGTTCGACGCGAACACCATCGACCAGTACAACTTCTGAACCGTCCGATGAACAAGTACTGCTTCACCCTGCAACTCCGGCCGGACCGGATCGACGAGTACGTTCGCCGGCACGCCCAGGTCTGGCCGGAGATGCTGGAGGCCCTGAAAGCCAGCGGGTGGCACAACTATTCGCTGCACATCCGGCCGGACGGGCTGATCGTCGGCTACGTCGAGTCGGCAGATCTCGAACAGGCGCAGGCGGCTATGGCGYGCACCGACGTCAACAGGCGTTGGCAACACGACATGGCGCCGTTCTTCGAACTCGACGGGGTGGCCCCCGACGAGGGATTCACGCTCCTCACCGAGATCTTCGACCTGGACGCCCAACTCCACACCGTTCTCGACCACACGATCTCCACCGAAGGATGATTCACCATGACGGCAACTGACATTCGGCGCACCGCCGGCGACATCGCCGCCCTTGCCGACTTCGGAATCGAAGTTCCCAGTTGGGCATACGGGAACTCCGGCACCCGATTCAAGGTGTTCGCCACGGCAGGTGTCCCGCGCGACCCGTACGAGAAAATCGAGGACGCCGCACAGGTGCATCGCGTGACCGGGGCGGCGCCGCGGGTGTCGTTGCACATCCCGTGGGACCGCGTCGACGACTTCGGCAAACTCGCCGCGTACGCCGCCGATCAGGGGGTGTCGCTGGGGGCGATCAACTCCAACGTGTTCCAGGACGACGACTACAAGCTGGGGTCGCTCACCAACGCCGACCCGAAGATCCGTGCGAAGGCTGTCGCCCACCACGTCGAGTGCGTCGACGTCATGCGGGCCACGGGATCGAAGGATCTGAAGCTGTGGCTGCCCGACGGCACCAACTACGCAGGCCAGGATTCGATCCGCGCCCGGCAGGATCGGCTCGCCGATTCGCTGCAGAAGATCTACGCCGAACTCGACGACGATCACCGCCTGCTGATCGAGTACAAGTTCTTCGAGCCGTACTTCTACACCACCGACATCCCCGACTGGGGAACGTCGCTGCTGCACTGTCTGGCGCTGGGCGAGAAGGCCCAGGTCGTGCTGGACACCGGTCATCACGCACCGGGCACGAACATCGAATTCATCGTCGCCCAGCTGATCCGGCAGGGACGGCTCGGCGCGTTCGACTTCAACTCCCGCTTCTACGCCGACGACGACCTGATCGTCGGATCCGCGGACCCGTTCCAGCTGTTCCGGATCATGCACGAGATCGTCCGGGCCGGCGCGCACCTCCCGGACTCGCGCGTGAACTTCATGCTCGACCAGTGTCACAACATCGAGCCGAAGATCCCCGGCCAGATCCGGTCGATCATGAACGTCCAGGAAGCCACGGCCAAGGCACTGCTCGTCGACGGGGACGCCCTCGAGGCGGCCCAGCAGTCGGGTGACGTGCTCGGCGCGCACGCGGTGCTGATGGACGGTTACAACACCGACGTCCGGCCGCTGCTCGCCGAACTGCGCGAATCGCAGGGCCGTGACGCCGACCCGATCGGCGCGTTCGCGCGCTCCGGCTACCTGGAGCGGATCGAGCGCGAGCGGGTGGGCGGAAACCAGGCGAGTTGGGGCGCGTGATGACCGTGGCGACGACGAATACCGTGCCCGCTCACCTCGACCGGGTGCGTCCCCGGAAGACCCGGCTGGGGCTGGTGTCGGGTGGGCTCGGCGCCTACTGGCCGCAGTTCCCCGGCCTCCGGGGCGTCCTGCAGGAATCAGCCCGTTACGTGACGGGCCGATTCGAGGAACGGGACTGCCAGGTCGTCGATGCCGGATTCGTCTCCGACCCGCAGGAGTCCGCCGTCGCGGCCGAGACGCTGAGGCAGGCCGACTGCGACCTCGTGGTGATCTTCCTGACCACCTACCTGACATCGTCGATGGTGCTGCCGATCGCGCAGCGCACCAACGTGCCGGTGCTGCTGATCGACCTGCAGCCGACCGAGGCGATGGATCACGCGAACACCGACACGGGGACGTGGCTGGCCTACTGCGGGCAGTGTCCGCTGCCGGAGGTCGCGAACGTGTTCCGGCGCAGCGGCATCGACTTCCGGTCGGTGTCCGGGTATCTGCACGACGAGAACGCCTGGCGGCGCATCGACGCCTGGGTGAGTGCCGCCTCGGCACGGGCTGCCCTGCGGCACGGCCGGCTCGGACTCATGGGTCACCTGTACCCGGGGATGCTCGACATCTCGACGGACATGACGCTGCTGTCGTCCCAGTTCGGCGCGCACGTGGAGGTGCTCGAATTCGACGACCTCCGGGTGCGGGTCGATGCGGTCTCCGACCGTGAGACCGCGGACCGCATCGCACTCGCGAACGATGTGTTCGCGCTCGACGGTTCGGTGAACGCGGACGATCTCGCGTGGGGAGCCCGGGTCTCCGTGGGACTCGACCGTCTCGTCGCGGACTTCGAACTCGACGCCATGGCGTACTACCACCGCGGGCTGGGTGGTGAACTCCACGAACAACTCGGCGCCGGAATGATTCTCGGAGCGTCCCTGCTCACGGCCCGCGGTATTCCGCTGGCCGGGGAGTACGACATTCGCACCGCGGTCGCGATGCTGGTCTCGGACCGGATGGGCGCCGGTGGATCGTTCACGGAACTGCAGGCACTGAACTTCCGCGACGGCGTCGTCGAAATGGGTCACGACGGACCGGCCCATCTGCAGATCTCGTCAACCGAACCGCTGCTCCGCGGTCTCGGTGTCTATCACGGCAAGCGAGGGTACGGCGTCAGCGTCGAGTTCGACGTGACCCACGGGCCCGTCACGACCTTCGCGGTCGGGCAGAACCGCGACGGCTCGTACTCGTTCATCGCGTCCGAGGGCGAAGTGGTCCCCGGGCCGCTCCTCGCCATCGGCAACACCACGTCGCGGGTCGACTTCGGCCGGGACCCGGGGGAGTGGACGGACGAGTGGAGTGCCACCGGGACCGGCCACCACTGGGCGTTGTGCGTCGGCCACCGGGCCGGCGCGATCAAGGCCGCAGCAGAGTTGCTCGGCGTCGAATTCATCCGGGTCTGAAGTCAAGAATCTCGAGGGAGAAACAAGAAGTGAACGCCACGAGCACCATCGCCGAACTGATCGCACGGTCCAACAGACTGGGCGCCGACGCTCGGAACACCAACTACGCCGGCGGCAACACCTCCGCCAAGGGCACCGACGTCGACCCTGTGACCGGCGCCGAGGTGGACCTCGTCTGGGTGAAGGGTTCCGGCGGAGACCTCGGCACGCTGAAGCCCGCCGGACTCGCCGCGCTGCGCCTTGACCGGGTCCGCGCCCTGACCGACGTCTACCCGGGCCTCGACGCCGAGGACGACATGGTCGCCGCATTCGACTACTGCCTGCACGGCAAGGGCGGCGCCGCGCCGTCCATCGACACCGCCATGCACGGTCTGGTGAACGCGCCGCACGTCGACCACCTGCACCCCGATTCCGGTATCGCGTTCGCGACCGCCGCGGACGGTGAGGAGTTGACCCGCAAGTGCTTCGGCGACCGGGTGGTGTGGGTTCCGTGGCGCCGCCCCGGTTTCCAGCTTGGTCTCGACATCTCGGCCATCGCGGAGGCGAACCCGCAGGCGATCGGTTGCATCCTGGGCGGGCACGGCATCACCGCGTGGGGGTCGACGAGCGAGGAGTGCGAGCAGCGTTCGCTCGAGATCATCCGCACCGCCGAGCAGTTCATCGCCGACAACGGCCGCGAGGAGCCGTTCGGTCCCGCGATCGCGGGCTACGAAGCACTGCCCGCCGAGGAGCGCCGCCGCCGCGCCGCCGCGCTGTTCCCGCTGCTGCGGGGACTGGCCTCCACCGATCGCCCGCAGGTGGGGCACTTCACCGACAGCGAGGAGGTGCTGAACTTCCTGGCGGCGCACGAGCATCCGCGTCTCGCCGCGCTGGGTACGTCGTGCCCGGATCACTTCCTCCGCACCAAGGTCCGGCCGATGCTCCTCGACCTGCCGCCGACCGCGTCGCTCGAGGAGGTCACCGCGCGACTGCGTGAACTGCACACCGCCTACCGCGAGGACTACGCCCGGTACTACGCCGAGTACGCGGAGCCGGACAGCCCGGCGATGCGCGGCGCCGACCCGGCCATCGTCCTGGTCCCCGGCGTCGGGATGTTCTCGTTCGGCGCGAACAAGCAGACCGCGCGGGTGGCGGGCGAGTTCTACGTCAACGCGATCAACGTGATGCGCGGCGCCGAGGCCATCTCCACGTACCAGCCGATCGACGAGCGGGAGAAGTTCCGCATCGAGTACTGGGCCCTCGAGGAGGCGAAGCTGGCCCGCATGCCGAAGCCGGCGCCGCTCGCCACCCGCATCGCGCTGGTCACCGGTTCCGCGTCGGGAATCGGCAAGGCGATCGCGCAGCGCCTCGCCGCGGAGGGCGCGTGCGTCGTCATCGCCGACCTCGACCAGGCGAAGGCGGCCGAGGCCGCCGCCGAGATCGGCGGCAGTGACGTCGCCGTCGGCGTCGCAGCGGACGTGACCAGCGCCGACCAGGTCGCCGCGGCGTTCGAGGCCGCTGTCCTGGCGTTCGGCGGAGTAGACCTCGTCGTCAACAATGCCGGACTGTCGATCTCCAAGCCGCTGCTCGAGACCACCGAGAAGGATTGGGACCTGCAGCACGACGTGATGGCGAAGGGCTCCTTCCTGGTGTCGCGGGAGGCGGCGCGGGTGATGACCGCCCAGGCGATGGGCGGCGACATCGTCTACATCTCCTCGAAGAACTCGGTGTTCGCCGGGCCCAACAACATCGCGTACTCCGCGACGAAGGCCGACCAGGCGCACCAGGTGCGGCTGCTCGCGGCGGAGCTGGGCGAGTACGGCATCCGCGTCAACGGCATCAACCCGGACGGTGTGGTGCGGGGTTCGGGCATCTTCGCCGGCGGCTGGGGCGCCAAGCGGGCCGCCGTGTACGGCGTCGAGGAGGAGAAGCTGGGCGAGTACTACGCGCAGCGCACCCTGCTCAAGCGGGAGGTGCTGCCCGAGCACGTCGCCAACGCGGTGTTCGCGCTCACCGGCGGCGACCTCACGCACACGACCGGACTGCACATCCCGGTGGATGCCGGTGTCGCTGCGGCGTTCCTGCGCTGATGGACGTGTTCGCCGCGATCGACCTGGGCGCGTCCAGCGGGCGGGTGATGCTGGGCCGCGTCGCCGACGGTGTGATCACCCTCGACGAGGTCGCGCGCTTCCCCAACCGCCCGGTGCGGCTGGGTGGATCGCTGCACTGGGATCTGGCCGGCCTCTACCGGGGTCTGCTGGACGGGCTGCGGGCCGCGGCAATGGAGGCCGTGGCCCGCGGTGACGTCCTCGTGTCGATCGGAATCGACACGTGGGCGGTGGATTACGGGCTGCTCGGCGGCGACGGCTCCCTCCTCGGGATGCCGTACCACTACCGCGACCAGCGGGCGGGGGGCGTCGCGGCCGGGATGCGATCGTCGATCCCGGATCGGGAGTTGTTCGAGCGCAACGGCATCGCACAACTGCCGTTCAACACGGTGTACCAGCTGCTGGCCGAGCGGGAGAGCGGCGCGCAGCGGCTCGACGTGGCGGAGCAGTTGCTGATGATCCCCGACCTTCTGGCGTACTGGCTCAGCGGGGTTCGGGTCGGCGAGGTGACCAATGCGTCCACCACCGGTCTGCTCGATCCGGTGAGCCGCGACTGGGACCGTGCGCTCGTCGCCCGGCTCGGTCTCGACGACCGCGTGCTGCCGCCGTTGGCGGAGCCCGGCTCGGCGATCGGGGCCGTCCGGCCCGACGTCGCCGAAGACATCGGGGCGACGGACCGTCCCCCGATGGTGGTGGCCGTCGGCAGCCACGACACGGCGTCGGCCGTCGTCGCGGTACCCGCGGCGAGCACGCGGTTCGTGTACATCGCGTCGGGCACCTGGTCGCTGGTGGGAACGGAACTGCCCGGCCCGGTGCGCACCGAGGACGTGCGGGCGGCGGGGTTCACCAACGAGGCCGGCGTCGACGGCACCACCCGGCTGCTGCGGAACGTGATGGGCATGTGGCTGGTGCAGGAGTCGATGCGGCAGTGGCAGGCCGACGGACTCGACGTATCGCTGCAGGACCTGCTGGACGACGCCGCAGCGCTGACCGACCTCGGCTCCGTGATCGACCCGGACCTGCCGGTGTTCCTGCCGCCGGGCGACATGCCCGCCCGCATCGCCGCCGAATGCGCGCGGACGGGTCAGCGCGTGCCGGACGGTCCGGCCGAGGTGATCCGCTGTGTGATGGACAGTCTCGCGGACGCGTACCGGCGGTCGGTGCAGTCGATCGTCGAACTGACCGGCACCCCGATCGACGTGGTGCACATCGTCGGCGGCGGATCCCAGAACGCGCTGCTGTGCCGGCTGACGGCGGACGCCACCGGGCTGCCCGTCGTCGCCGGACCCGTCGAGGGTTCCGCCCTCGGCAACGTCCTGGTGCAGGCGCGGGCGGCCGGTGTGCTGTCCGGGGGACTCGCCGAACTGCGTGCGGTCGTGTCGAATTCGTTCACCCTGCGCGAGTTCGCGCCGTCGCTGTCCCGGGCCTAGCGCCGGTCCCGGAACCGCGGTTCGCGCTTGTCCTTCCGCGCGGCGGTCGCCTCCTCGAAGTTGTCGGTCAGCAGCCGCACCAGCAGCTGTCCGAGACCCTCCTGGTGGAGGTGGGCTTCGAGTGAGGCGGCGTCGAGTCCCGACCACAGCGTGCGCTTCGTCAACTCCAGGCCCGGCCGGGAGAAGCGCGACATGCGTTCGGCGAGGTCGAAGCATTCGTCCAGGAGGTCCTCACCGGGCACGCACCGCGACACGAGTCCGATCCGCTCCGCCTCCGCGGCGTGCACGTCCCGCCCGGACAGCATGATCTCGAAGGCCCGGGACGAACCGATCGCGCGGGGCAGCAGGTAGCTCAGGCCCAGTTCGCTGGCCGTCAGCCCGTTGTTGATGCCGGCCGCCCGGAAGTAGGCGTCCTCCGCCGCGATCCGGATGTCGGAGGCGAGCGCCAGGCACAGCCCGCCGCCGATGGCGGCGCCGTTGACGGCGCTGATCACCGGCTGATGCATCCGGCGGAGCGAGAGCACCACGTTGTCGAGCATCTCCATGGCCCGCAGCGCCACGGTCGGCGGGGTGAGGCCGTCGACGTGGGGGAGCGGGCCCGCGGATCTCTGGTCGGCGCCCGAGCAGAAGCCGCGGCCGGCGCCGGTGACGACCACCGCGCGGACCGAGTTGTCGTTGCTTATCTCCTCCAGCGCGTCGCGGAACGGGATCATCACGTCGAACGCCATCGCGTTCATGCGTTCCGGGCGGTTGAGCGTGACCAGGGCGATACCCGGCCGGGGGTGGTCGACGACGACGAAGGTCACGCCCTCGATACTAGAACACGTTCTCGTGAGTCACCGGCCATGTGAGTGTTTTCGTGTACCCGGGCACACGAAAACACTCACATGGGGGGCAGTAGCCCGGCGTCCAGCGCCTGCTTCAGCGACGGCGCCGCCGAATCCTTCTCGGACAGCTGGAACGTCAGCGGGTTGCCGTCCCGGCCCGTCGTGGGCCAGTCGATGCCCAGATCGGGGTCGAGCGGGTGCAGGTCGTGGTCGAGGGCCGGGGTGTACTCGATCGAGCACAGGTACATCACGGTCGACGCGTCCTCGAGGGACAGGATCGCGTGGCCGACGCCGGCCGGAAGGTAGACGGCGCGGCGGTCGACGTCGTCGATGAGCACCGAATCCCACTGCCCGAACATCGGCGACCCCACCCGGAGATCGACGATGACGTCGAGGAACGCGCCCTTGACGCAGGTGACGTATTTCGCCTGCCCGGGCGGATTGTCGGTGTAGTGGATACCGCGCAGGACACCGGCGGCGGACACCGAGCAGTTGGCCTGAGCGAGTTCGAGAGGATGCCCGACGGCGGCCTCGAACTCCGAGCCCTTGAACCATTCGAGGAACACGCCGCGGTCGTCGCCGAACTGCCGTGGGGTGATCTCCCAGGCGCCGGGGACCTTCAGTTCCCGATACTCCACGTCACCAGTCCTTGCCGCGTTCGAGAAGTTCGAGGAGGTAGTCGCCGTACCCCGATTTGCCGAGAGCCTCAGCACGCGAACACAGTTCGGCGTCGGTGATGAACCCGCGGCGCCACGCGACCTCTTCCGGGACGCCGATCTTCAGCCCCTGCCGGTGCTCGAGCGTGCGGACGAAGTTCGACGCCTCGAGCAGCGAATCGACGGTGCCGGTGTCGAGCCACGCGGTTCCGCGGGGAAGCACCTCGACCTGCAACCGTCCCGCCTGCAGGTAGGCCTGGTTGACGTCGGTGATCTCGTATTCGCCGCGGTCCGACGGCTTCAGATTGCGCGCGATGGAGACGACGTCGTTGTCGTAGAAGTACAGCCCGGGGATCGAGAAGTTGGACTTCGGGGTGGCGGGCTTCTCTTCGATCGACATCGCCCGGCCGGTGTCGTCGAATTCGACCACACCGTACGCGCTGGGATCGGACACCCAGTAGGCGAACACGGCGCCGCCGTCGATGTTCTCGAAGCGGTTCAGCCGGGAACCGAGGCCGGGGCCGTAGAAGATGTTGTCGCCGAGTACGAGGGACACGGATTCGCCGCCGATGTGGTCGGCGCCGAGGACGAACGCCTGCGCCAGGCCGTTCGGCTCCTCCTGCACCTTGTACGTGAGGTTCACCCCGAACTGGGAGCCGTCGCCGAGGAGCCGGCGGAACTGCTCGGCGTCGTGCGGGGTGGTGATGACGAGGATGTCGCGGATGTTCGCCAGCATCAGGGTGGAGAGCGGGTAGTAGATCATCGGCTTGTCGTAGACCGGGACCAGTTGCTTGCTCACGCCGAGGGTGATCGGGTGCAATCGGGACCCGGTGCCGCCTGCCAGGATGATTCCGCGCATGTGCGCAGTGTTCCAGTGTTCGCGCCGGATAGAAACTCGGGCTCGCCACTAGGGTGGGTGCACATGAGGCTTCTCGTGACAGGCGGCGCCGGGTTCATCGGTGCGAATTTCGTGCACCAGACGGTCGCCGAGCGGCCGGACGTGCAGGTGACGGTGCTCGACGCGCTGACGTACGCCGGCAACCGGCGCTCGCTCGACGCCGTGGCCGACCGCATCGAGTTCGTGCACGGCGATGTGGCGGATTTCGCGCTGGTGGATCGCCTGGTCGCGGAGTCGGACGCGGTGGTCCACTTCGCCGCGGAATCGCACAACGACAATTCCCTGGCCGATCCGACGCCGTTCGTGCAGACGAACGTGATCGGCACGTTCTCGCTGCTGCAGGCCGTCCGCGTCCACGACGTCCGCTATCACCACATCTCCACCGACGAGGTGTACGGCGATCTCGAACTGGACGACCCCGAGCGCTTCACCGAGTCGACCCCCTACAACCCGTCGAGCCCGTACTCGGCGACGAAGGCGTCGAGTGACCTGCTGGTGCGGGCGTGGGCGCGGTCGTTCGGGGTGCGGGCCACCCTGTCGAATTGTTCCAACAACTACGGCCCGTACCAGCACGTCGAGAAGTTCATTCCGCGTCAGATCACCAACCTGATCGACGGGGTGCGCCCCCGTTTGTACGGCAGCGGCAAGAACGTGCGCGACTGGATCCACGTCGACGACCACAACGCGGCCGTCTGGACCATCCTGGAGAAGGGCACTCTCGGCCAGACGTACCTGATCGGCGCGGACGGCGAGGTCGACAACCGGACCGTCGTCGGGACGCTGCTCGAGCTGTTCGGCCGCGACGCCGACGACCTCGACTTCGTCACCGACCGCCCGGGCCACGACCTGCGTTACGCGATCGACTCGACGCGCCTGCGCACGGAACTGGGCTGGACGCCGCAGTACGAGGATTTCCGCAGCGGGCTCGAGGCGACCGTGCGGTGGTACCGCGACAACGAGTCGTGGTGGCGGGCGCAGAAGGAATCCGCGGAGAAGGCGTACGCGGCTACGGAATCCGTCATCGGCTGAGCGTCCGGTAGTTGCACAGCAGTCAGGCCGGGACCGATCCGCGGAACGCCCACACTCGCGCCGTCAGTGCGATGCGGCCTGCCTCGTCGCGCCGCAATCTGGCAGCGAGCAGGTCGCGCAGCGCGGTTCGACGTCCGGCGGGCAGAGAGATGCAGTAGCCGGGCGCGGGGCCCTGACCGCCCAGGAACGGCCGCCAGAAATCGTCGAAGCCGGCGAACACGGTGGGAACGTCGAGCGGGTGCACCTCCACCCCAGCCAGCTCCGCGGCGGACAGCGCATCGCGGAGAGGCTGCGGCCGGCAGAGCGGGAAGCGGGCACCCTCGTCGAGGGTCGCGGCCGTGGCGTCGAGCTCGCGCGCGGCGTCCCAGAAGACGCGGATCATCTGCATGCCGTCCGCGTAGTCCCACACGTATCCGGCGACGGTCCCGCCGGCCCGGGTGACGCGGCGCATCTCGGCGAGCCCCTCGACCGGACGGGGAACGAAGTTGAGGACCAGCCCGGACACCACGCGGTCGAACTCGCCGTCGGCGGCGGGGATCGCTTCGGCGGTCCCCGGCCGCACCTCGAAGCGGGGATCGTCCGCGCCGGCCCGGGCCGCCGCGGCGAACGGGGCCGAAGGCTCGACCCCGACCACCCGGGCCGGGTCGGCTGTGCGGAGAACGGTGTGGGCGAGGGCGCCGGTCCCGCAACCCACGTCGCACCAGGCGCCGCCCGGGCCTGCGGCCAGCCACCGCAGGAACTGCGGCGCGACCAGCCTGCTCCAGCGGCCGATGTAGTTCTCGTACGCGGGATCGACCTCCCAGGCGTCCGTCATCGCGGTCTCCTCACGACGGCTGCGGCACCCGGGAATCCTCGTGCACGAGGGCATTGCGCAGCGAGCGCGAACCGGCGACCGCGGCGACGAAGCCGGCGAGCACCTCGCACAGCGTGAACACCAGGCGGGACGCGAGGGCCAGCCCGAGCGCCACCCCGCTGTCCATGAACGGGGACAGCGCCGCGACGACGACGGCCTCGCGTACCCCGATGCCGGACGGCGCGACGACCACAAGCACGCCGGCGCACATGCCGAGGGCGATCGCGCCGATGCACTGCACCAGGGTGCCCACCGCGAATCCCGACGTGCTCGACGCGAGGAACCAGAGATGCACGCCGTACAGCACCCAGCTGACGGCGCACCAGCCGAGGGCACGCCCGATCTTGTGCATCGTCAACTGCCGGTGCAGCGGGGCGCGCCGCAGGATCCGCAGGGTCAGGTTCACCAGCCGCGTGAGGATCGGGGGATAGCAGCAGACGAGGGCGATGGGGACGAGGACGATCACCGCGACCGCCGCGACGGTGCTGATGTGGAACAGGGCGGGCAGTGCCAGCAGCCCGACGACCAGCGCGGACGTGATGCTCAGCCCCACGGTGACGAGGACGGCGACGAATCCGTTGGCACGCGACACCCCGGCCCGGCGGACGAGTTCGGTCTGGAGGACGAACGCCCACACGCTGCCCGGCAGATATTTGCCGAGCTGGCCGACCAGGTAGCACCGGGCGGCGTCGAACGCGGGAATCGGGTGTTCGAGCGCGCCGAGCGCGTGCTGCCACGCGCGCACCGCGGCGCCCATGCCGAGGAAGACGAACACCGCGGAGACGGAGAGCGCCCACCAGTCCAGCTGGGTGATCGTGTCCCGGACCTCGGCCCACTGCGATTTCACGGCGAACACGACGGCGACGACGATCGCGAGGGTGACGAGGATCCGCAGCGCGTGCATCAGGACGGCGCGGCCACCGCGGTCCGGGACGATCTCGGGATCGGTGTCCACGAGAACCACCCCCTCACCGGCAGTGCGCTGCAGCAGTGCAGCGTTCGGTTCCGACGATAGCAATCGGCGGGCGCAGGATCAGGAAACGAGCGGTTTCACCGCCAACTCCCGCCACCAGGCGAACGCGTCGGCGAGCGACCGCGGGAGTTCCGCGCCGGCGTCGAGCCGCCCCGAGGCGAACAGATTCTCCACCGCCTCGATGTCCTGGTCGGCGATCCCGGACCGGCTCATCCCCACCCGGTTGGTGCCCCGCAGGGCGGCGGGATTGCCGAACACCGTGGCGAACGGCGGAATGTCCTTGGCGACGACCGATCCCATTCCGACCATTGCGCGCGCCCCGATCACCCGCCGCTGATGCACCACCGCGCTCATGCCGAGATTGACGCCGTCGCCGAGGGTCACGTGACCGCCGAGGGTGCTCGACGGCGAGAGGACGCAGTCCTCGCCGATCCGGACGTCGTGCTCGACGGACGTGTGGTTCATGACGAATCCGCCGCGCCCGATGGTCGTCGGCCGCTCGGCGCCCTGCTGGACGGCGCTCATCTCCCGGATCACGGTGCCCGCGCCGATCACCACACCCCGGTGCGGGCTGACCTCCGTCCACGTGCGGGGATGCGTCTTCCCGATCCACTCCGGCGGGGCCCCGAGCGTCGCGTGGGCGCCGATCCAGCAGTCGTCGCCGATGTCGAGGGGGCCGGTGAGGACGGCATACGGTCCGATGCTGACCCGGTCTCCGACGGTGACGCCGTCGCCTATCACGACGGTCGGGTGGATCTCGCAGTTTTCACCGATGGTCATGAAAGTTTCGGATTCCTTCCAGGAGCCGTGCAGACCGTGGGAACCTTCAAGTGGTTGCAATCTGTGAAGACGGTGTGAACTGCACGTCAATCTATCGGAGGAACCGTGATCGCGATCTCGAGTATTTCCTTCGGCGAGGATGTCGAGCGCGAGGTCCTCGACACCCTGCGATCCGGGATGGTCGCGCAGGGACCGAAGGTCGCGAGGTTCGAGGAGGGGTTCGCCGAACTCGTCGGCACCCGGCACGCGGTGGCCGTCAACAGCGGCACCACCGCGCTGATCGCGGCCCTGCGGGTGCTGGACCTGCAGCCCGGGGACGAGGTACTCACCACCCCGTTCACGTTCGTGGCCACGCTCAACGCGATCCTCGACGCCGGCGCGACGGCACGGTTCGCCGACATCGGGGAGGCCGACTTCGCGATCGACCCCGACGTGGCGGAGCACTGCGTGAACGACCGCACCCGGGTGCTGATGCCGGTGCACCTGTACGGGCAGACCGCGGACATGGGTGCGCTGATGCCGCTGGCCGAGTCGCGGGGACTGGCCGTGGTCGAGGACGCCGCGCAGGCGCACGGCGCTACGTTCGACGGCAGGGGCGCGGGCAGTTTCGGGCTCGGCTGCTTCTCGTTCTACGCCACCAAGAATCTCACCACCGCCGAGGGCGGAATGGTCACGACGGACGACGACGCGGTGGCCGACCGGTTGCGGGTGCTGCGGAACCAGGGCATGCGCGGGCGCTACGAGTACGAGATGGCGGGCCAGAACTTCCGGATGACGGATCTGCAGGCCAGTGTCGGGTTGCCGCAACTGGGTTCGTATCTGCAGCAGGTGGAGTCGCGCCGGCGCAACGCGGAAGCGCTGCGGACCGGGCTGAAGGACGTCGAAGGTCTCGTGCTGCCTTCGGAACTCGCGGGCCGCGGGCACGTGTGGCACCAGTTCACCGTGGTCCTCGCGCCGGATGCGCCGATCGACCGCGACGCCCTCGCGCAGCGTCTGGGCGAGCGGGGAGTGGGCAGCGGCGTCTACTACCCGAGGACCGTCTACGACTACGACTGCTACCGCGACCATCCCCGGGTGATCGCCTCGCCGACACCGGTCGCGACGTCGGTGGCCCGCCGGTGCCTCAGCATCCCCGTTCACGCCGCGCTCTCCACCGACGACGTCGACCGGATCGTCGCGGCGGTGCGCGAGGCGATGGAGGCGTGATGACGTCCACACGACCGCGGATCGCGCTCGTCGGATCCGGGAAGATGGGATCGCTGCACGCCCGCGTCCTCGCGCAGTCGCCGCTGTGCGACCTGGCGCTGCTGGTGGAGCCGCGGGAAGACCACGGACGGGACGTCGCCGCCCGGTTCGGTACCGAGTGGGCCGCGGATTTCGACGACCTGGACGGCATCGACGCCGTCGTCGTCGCGGCGGCGACCCCCGCACACTACGAAGTGGCGGGCCGCATCCTGGACCTCGGAAAGCCGCTGCTCGTCGAAAAGCCGCTCGCCGCAACGTACGAGGAGAGCACCGATCTGGTGAAACGTGCCGCCGCGACCGGCGTCCCGCTGATGTGCGGTCTGCTCGAGCGATTCAACCCGGCGGTCCGGACGGCCCGCGAATTCGCCGGTGACGTGTGGCAGGTCAACGGAATCCGGCACTCGCCGTTCGTGTCCCGCATCCCCACCGGCGTCGCGACGGACCTGCTGATCCACGACGTGGACCTCGCGATCGGATTCGTCGGATCGCCGCCGGTCGGGGTGAAGGCCGAATTCGGTTACTTCCACGACAGTTCGCGGCGCAACGAGGCCGAGGACTGCGCGGAGGCGGTGCTGCGGTTCGAATCCGGGGCGGTGGCCACCATCTCGGCGAGCCGGGTGAGTCAGCGGAAGGTCCGGCAGTTGTCGCTGCTGGAGCCGGACCGTCTGATCGAGATCGACCTGCTGCGCCGCGACATCACCATCTACCGGCACATCGACGACGACCTGCCCGCCGACGGGTACAAGCAGCAGACCGTCATCGAGATCCCGACCATCCGCTACAGCGACGAACCCCTCGCCGCCCAGCTCGCGCATTACGTCGGGCTGGTCGGCGGAGAGGGGGACGCCGACGCGGAGCGCGAGTCGATCCTGCCCGCGCACCGCGTGGTCCACGAGGCGACCGTGTCGGCTACCGGCTGAGCGCTCCGGCGACCGCCAGGCGGGTGTCTTCCGCGATGAGGTCGGCGTTGAGGGTGGCGGCGGCGGTCAGTCCGGCTCCGGCGGCGACGATGACCTGCGCCTTCGGGTCCGCGACGTTGCCGGCCACCCACACCCCGGGAACCGCGGTGGCGCCGGTCGCGTCGGCGGCGACGGCGGTGCCGATCACGTGTCCGGCCATCTCCATCTCGGTGGTGCCCAGGCCGAGGGTCGTGAGGAAGTCGGCGCGGGCCCGGAACAGCGGCGGGACCACGACGGCGGCCAGGGGGAAGACCCGGCCCGTGCGCAGCCGGACACCGGTCAGCCGGTCGTCCCGCACCTCGAGTCCGGCCACCGCGCCGTCGATCACGGCGACGCCGCGGGCGGCGAGTTGCTCGTACTCCTCGCCGGTGGGCTCGTTCGCGTCGTTCAGGAACAACGTCACCCGATCGGTCCACTGGCTCCACATCAGCGCCTGGTGCACCGCCAGCGGACTGCCGGCCAGGACGCCCACCGGCTGGTCCCGGACCTCCCACCCGTGGCAGTACGGACAGTGTAGGACGTCGCGTCCCCACCGTTCGGCCACCCCGGGGATGTCGGGGAGGACGTCGACGAGGCCGGTGGTCACGAGTAGCCGTCGCGCCCCGACGGCCCGGCCGTCGGCGAGCGTCACCCGGAACTCCCCGTCCCCGACCTTCTCGGCGGACGTGACGGTGCCGGTCACGATCTCCCCGCCGTATCCGGCGACCTCCTTGCGTCCGATGGCCAGGAGTTCACCGGGAGGGGTGCCCTCTCGGCCAAGATAGTTGTGAATGTGCCCGGCCGGTGCGTTGCGGGGTTCGCCCGCGTCGATCACGAGCACGGATCGGCGGGCCCGCGACAGGGTCAGTGCCCCGCTGAGTCCGGCCGCGCCGCCGCCGATGACCACCACGTCGTAACTGTCATCCATCGCGTTCTCCTTCGTTCGTCGACCTCGTGACGTCCACTGTCCGGGCAGATCGCGATCCTGGCAAGAATGTTTGCCAGTGTGGCAACATGGGTGGTGTGAACGACGACCTACCCGATCTGGACGGTGTCCTCGACGCCGTGGGACCGCGGCTCAAAGCACTGCGGCAGCAGCGCGGCGCGACCCTCGCCCAGCTCTCCGAGTCCACCGGGATCTCGGTGAGCACGCTGTCGCGGCTGGAGGCCGGCCAGCGCAAACCCACCCTCGAACTGATGCTGCTGCTGGCCCGCGCCCACCAATTGCCCCTGGACGAACTGGTCGACGCACCCGCCACCGGCGACCCCCGCGTCCACCTGCGGCCCCTCGACCGCAACGGCACGACGATCATCCCGCTCACCCGCAGGCCCGGCGGGATCCAGGCGTTCAAGCACGTGATCCCGCCGGGCGACCCGACCGCGGTACCGAACCTGCAGGTCCACGAGGGTTACGAATGGCTGTACGTCCTGTCCGGCCGGCTGCGACTGCTGCTCGGCGAACACGACGTGATCCTGACGCCGGGGGAGGTCGCGGAGTTCGACACCCATGTGCCGCACTGGTTCGGCAATCCCGGACCGCAGCCGGTGGAGATCCTCAGCCTGTTCGGTCCCCAGGGCGAGCGGGCGCACGTCCGGACCGTCCCGCGGGGAACGGCGTCCGGCACCGACCGTCGGTAGAATTCGTGCGGACCGGTGACGAGCGCTACCTCCGAGGCGCAGGACGTGATGGGGAGGCCCCGTGCGACGCTGGATTCTCGGTGTTCCCGTAGCGGTTCTGATTCCGCTCCTCGCCGGCTGCTCCACGTCGACGGCACCGCCGGTGGCGCAGCCGGAGTCGCCCGCGGTCGCGACCCTGGTGGGCCTGGGCGATTCGATCCCGGCCGGTGACGGATGCCCCGGATGCACGCCGTTCGTGGAACTGTTCGGCGATCAGCTGTCCGGCGACACGGCGCTGCCCGTCCAGGTGGCCAATCTGGGTGTCGGGGGCTGGACCAGCACCGACCTGCTCGATTCCCTCGAACCCGGTGCATACGACGCCGACGCCGTGGGTGCCGCCGATCTCGTCACCGTCACGATCGGCGCCAACGACTTCTACACCGAACTCGACGACTACCTGGACGGCGACTGCGGCGGCGACGACGGGCTCGGCTGCTTCGCGCCGGTGCTGCCGCAACTGCAGACCACGTTGACGTCCGTGCTCGACCGCATCACCGAACTGCGGGCCGGTCAGCCGACCGCGGTGCTGGTCACCGGGTACTGGGACGTCTTCCCGGACGGCGACGTGGCCCGCGAGTTGTACGGCCCGCAGTTCCTGCGGGACAGCGCCGCGCTGACGTTGCGCGCCAACGACGTCATCTCGGAGGTCGCGGGCTCGGAGGGCGCCACGTACGTCGACCTGTTCAGCACGTTCAAGGGAACGTGGGGCGACGGCGATCCCACCGGACTGCTGGCCGACGACGGCGACCACCCGAACCAGATCGGCCACCAGTTGATCGCCGACGCGTTGTCGTCCGCGGCGGTCGCGGGGTCCGGCTCCACCGAGGTGTCGGCGCTCACGTCGTCCGGGTGGTCGCCGCGCTGAGCTTCCGGCGGCGGACCACCGCGTCGACGACGGACAGGATCAGCACCACGACCGTCGCGGCCCCGAACGCCGCGACGGACAGGTTCTGCCGCGGCGGCCGGAACGTCACCACCAGTTCGTGGTCACCCGGCGGCACCGACACCTCGAGCAGACCGTGCCAGCCCGCGGTCGCGTCCACCGGCTCGCCGTCCACGGTGGCCGAGTAGCCGGGCCACGCGAGGCGGGCGAACGAGACGGTGCCGCCGCTGCCCGTCACCCGCACGGTCTCCGTCGCCGCTTCGGTGTCGGACGAGAGCACCCGGACGCCGTCGGACGCGAACGACACCCGCCCGGGCAGGGGCAGCGGCCGGTCGCGCTGCAGTACCGTCCGGGAGTCGCTGCGTTCGGTGACGTGCCAGCCGGGTGGGGGCGGTGCCGTCTCCACCTCGGGCACGAGGCGGTGCTCCACCACCAGCGTCGACACCCGCAGGTAGTCGATCAGCGGAATCGGAATGTCCGCGTTCACCGGCTGCCAGAGTGCCCCGTACACGCCGGGGCAGACGGCGCCTCGGTAGTCCATGCACAGGGCCTCCTGGAATTCGGTGAACCCGATGCCGGTGTACGCGTTGATGCTGCTCACCGCGGACGACGCCATGATCTCGTTGCCGAACAGGATCCGGCCTGCGGTGACGTCCTCGGGGGAGGTGTCGCCGAGGTCGGCGAGTTGCAGGACGGTGCCCTGGTAGCGGTCGGTCTGCGCGGACAGCAGCGACGTGCTGGACGGGTCGACGCGGCTGCCGCGGTCGACGTCGTGGGTGAGGGACCAGACCTGCGCGGCGGTCACCGCCACCGTTCCCAGAACGAGAGCGGCGACGAGACCGCTCGGGCCCAGGGTGCGCCAGGCGACGTACGCGATCGCGCACAGCGCCGCGACGAGCAGCGTGAACAGCGCATGCCTGCCGGTCAGGGCCGGGGAGGACGCGAACGCCAGATAGAAGCCCAATGCGATCAGCACCGCCGACGCCGTCGCCCGCCGGCGCACCCGGTCACGGGCAAGGCCCAGCGACAGCGCGAGCGACAGACCGATCACCACGCACAGGTAGAGGTATTCGACCAGCCGGATCGGCCAGCGGAACATTCCGACGTTCGACGGTCCGAACGTGAAGAGGAAGTAGACGACCGTGATGATCGCGAGGCTGACGAGCGGTCGCCCGTGCGCGCGGCGGAACCCCGGGGACGCGAACAGCGCGCGGATCCGGCCCCACGGCAGCCACGGCAGCAGCGGCAGCACGAACCACGCGAGGTACAGCGACGGGATCACCTCGACGGGACCCCCGAACGTCATGATCACGGGGAGATACGACGGGCTGCTCATTCCCGCGGGCCCGCCGATCTGCGGCTGCAGGAACGTGTCGTTGAAGATGCCGGTGCTGCCTGCGCGGGTGGTGACGTCGACGCTGAGGAACAGCGGCAGGTACGTCACCAGCGCGGCGGTGCCCGCGCACGCGCCGGTGATCACGAGCACGAGCAACCGGAAGAACTCCCGCTGGACCAGGAGGCCGATCCCGAGGCCGAGGAGAATCACCACGGCGCCGAGCGCGGCGTACGGGTTGCCCATGCTCACCGTCAGCGCGCCGATCAGGAACGTGATCAGCGGGTTCGTGCGGCCGCGCGAGAGACGGAGCGCCGACCACCAGAACAGCGTCACCCAGGCGATGGCCATCATCCCGGACGGCCAGCCCGCCGCCTCGTAGAACAGGGTGAAACCGCTGAACGGAATCGTCAGCCCGGCGAGGACCGCGGCACCGCGGCGGGCGCCGTATTCGCGGCACAGCAGATACGTGCCGAGGGCGAACAGCGCGAGGAACTCGGCCATGATCACGAACGACGCGACCGACAGGTTCTCGAACTTCGCGGCCAGCATGTAGTTGGCGAGGTTGACGGGGTTGTAGAGACCGTAGGCGGCCTCGCCCGCGTAGTTGCCACCGATCCAGGCGTCGGGATTGACGGCGAGCCACCGCCCGGCGAGCAGTTCCCCGCCGATCCGGTGCCAGGACGGCACGAACGATTCGAGCATGTCGCCGCCGTAGTAGAAGCGGTCGTACACGATCCGGGGAACCGTCGCGACGGTCGCGGCAGCCACCGCGACCGCGAGTGCCACCGCCCACTCCGGGACGCCGCGTATCGATCGGGTGAACGTCGAGGACACGGACGCGGAGGGTGCCACGGACTCCGAGCCTACGAGTTAGGCTGCGCCCGTGCGCCTTTTCGGTTGTTCCCACGACCAGAAAGGCGCACGTGCGCCGAAGGCGCTCTCCGTCGTCGTGCCCGCCTACAATTCCGCCGCCGTCATCGAGCAGACCGTCCGCCGGGTGGCCGAACGGCTGGCAGGCCACGACGTCGAGATCATCGTCGTCGAGAACGGCTCCACCGACGGCACCGTGGACATCTGCACCCGCCTCGTCGCGGACTGGGCGCCCGGGCAGGTGACGCTCACCGTCCTGCGGAGCGCGAAGGGCATGGGCAACGCATTGCGGACGGGCGCGGAGGCGAGTCGCGGCGCGCACGTGCTGCTCACCGCCGACGACCTGCCGTTCGGGTTCGACGACCTCGACGGCGCCGAGACGTTCGCCGCCGCCCACGACGGCCGCCTGCCCGAAGTCGTGATCGGGTCCAAGGCCCACCCCGACTCGCAGGTGCGGCGCGGCGCCCTCCGGGGAACCCTGACGTGGGGTTTCGCGGCGCTGCGCCGGGTGGTCCTCGGGATGCGCACCGGCGACCCCCAGGGCACCGTCCTGATGGACGGAGACCTGGTCCGCCGCCTCGTTCCCGACCTCGTCGAGCCCGGGTTCCTGTTCACCACCGAACTCGTCTACCTCGCGGAGCGCGCAGGCCTCGTCCCGGTCGAGGTGCCGGTGCGTCTGAGCGCCGACCACGACAGCCACGAAACCCGCATATCCAGGGCCGATGTGCTCGCGATGGGGGTGGGACTGTTCCGGCTGCGGGCCCGTCACCGGGACGGAGGTCGCCTCGCATGGTCGGGGAGCGCGCCGCGAGGTTGATACCCTGCGAACCGAGAAGAGGATCGTGCCGTCGCGTTGGTGCGGTCCAGCCCACCTCTCGCGGGGAACAGTAGGAGCACTATGAACGAGTCTGCGTCGGTAGCACCTGTGGACGGGAGCACGGCCGCGGTCCGGAGTGCTCTCACCGAGCATCGCGCACCCGACCGCTTGGTGGTGGCGCGAGGTCTGTTCACGGGACCGACCACCCGGGTGAAGGACGACCTGTACGCCAGGATCGTCAAGGGCCGCGCCCACCGCGAGCGGCACGTCGTGCACCTCGAGAAGGGTGCGACGGTCGACACCGACACCTACTTCGGCCGGTTCGCGGCCAGCTACTACCAGCGCTGGACCACGGTCACCGACGTGACCGTCGGTTTCCGCCACGAGGCCGACGGCCGCGCCGTGGTGGCGCTACGCGGCTCCGATTCGGGCGGCAACTCCCGCATCCTGTCGACGACGGAGATCGACGGCACGGGCACGGCGACGCTGTCCGCGAAGCTTGACGCCTATCTCGACGGCGGCTCCCTGTGGGTGGAGTTCACCGCCGTCGACGGCGCCCTCGCCGTGAGTGAACTGGAGTGGACCGTCGCCACGCCGTCGGTGATCCGTCCTGCCGCGATCGCGATCTGCACGTTCAACCGCGCCGACGACTGCGCCGAGACCGTCGCCGCCATCGCGAACGACCCGACGATGGCGTCCGGCATCGACGCCGTGTACGTCGTCGACCAGGGCAGCGACCACGTGTCGGACCGGGAGAAGTTCACCGAGGTCGCCGAGATCCTGGGCGACAAACTCGTCTACTTGCGACAGCCGAACCTGGGCGGGGCCGGCGGCTTCACCCGCGGCATGTACGAGGTGTCGGGCATCAACGAGCACGCCAACCTGATCCTGATGGACGACGACATCCTGTGCGAGCCGGAGTCGATCCTGCGGATGAACGCGTTCGCCAACGTCACCACCGAGCCGACGCTCGTCGGCGCGCAGATGCTGTACCTGATGAACCCGGAGCACCTGCACGTCAGCGCGGAGGAAGCGGACCTGTCGAAGCTGAAGGCGGGCCGCTGGGCGGCCGGGTCGCGGCACGACATCAACCTGCTGAAGAAGAAGCAGCACAAGCGCGTCGACGCCGGCTACAACGCGTGGTGGTCGTGCCTGATCCCGGCCGAGGTGGTCGCGCAGATCGGGCTCCCGCTGCCGATGTTCTTCCAGTGGGACGACATCGAGTACGGCATTCGCGCCCGCGCGGCCGGATTCGTCACGGTCACGCTGCCCAACGCCGGTGTGTGGCACGCGGACTTCCACTGGAAGGACCGCGACGACTGGGCCAAGTACTTCAGCATCCGCAACTCGCTGATCGCCGCCGCGCTGCACAGTGACTTCGACGCGAAGTCGCTGAGCAAGATGATGACGCGGGAGATCACCCAGTACCTCGTGTCGATGCAGTACGGGTTGGCGTACACCATGATCCGCGGTATCGAGGACTTTCTCGAGGGGCCGAAGGTGCTCGAGGACGGCGGTCAGGCCGTGCTGGCGGCGATCCGGGAGGAACGCAAGCGGTTCCCCGAAACCGTCAAGCATCCCGCGACGAACATCCCCGGTGTCCGCAACTCCGACCTCGTCACCCGGTATGCGGGTTTCGAGCCGGACAAGAGCAAGATCGACCTCGTCCTCGCCAAGCGTGCGGCGTACCAGTGGCTCGGCCGCACCCAGCACGGTGTCGCGAGTATTCCTGTGGCCGAGGCGCACTGGTGGCACGTGTCGCTGTTCGACACCGCCGTCATCACCGACGCGTCCCAGTCCGGGGTGCGGGTGCGCCGCCGCGACAAGGAGACCGCGCGCGAACTCACGGCCCGGACCGCGAAGCTGATGAAGCGGTTCCGCGAGGATGCGGCGTCGACGCAGCGCCAGTACCGGGATGCGTTGCCGCAGCTCACCAGCCGGGAGAACTGGGCTCGCCTGTACGGTCAGTGACGTTGCCCGGACCGTCGCCGGCCCGCGATGTGCGTGGGCTGTCCCGGGATTCGCTGCTCGTCTTCGCTGTCGGTGTGCTGCTCGGTGCGGCGTGGAGTTGGCGTCCGTCGTTCTGGTACGACGAGGTCGCGACGCTGTATTCGAGTCAGCGGTCCCGGCCGGACCTGTCGAATCTGCTCGGCCACATCGATGCCGTGCACGGTCTGTATTACGTCGCGATGCGCTATTGGTTCGCGGTGTTCGGGGCCTCGGAGTTCTCGGCGCGGTTCCCGAGCGCCCTGGCCGTGGGCGCCGCGGGCGCGGGTGTGGTGGTGCTCGGTGCGCTGATCTCGACCCGGCGGGTGGCGGTGCTGTCCGGGCTCCTGTTCGTGGTCCTGCCCAGCGTCACGTGGGCGGCCGCGGAGGCCCGCGGATACGCGGCCACGGCGGCGGCCGCGGTCTGGCTGACCGTGATTCTCCTTGCGGCACTGAGACTCCGGCGGTGGTGGCTGTGGGCGTTGTACGCCGCGGGCCTGGCGGTGTCGATCGTGCTGTTCGTCTACCTCCTCACGCTGGTGCCCGCGAACCTGCTGACGCTCCTGCTGCTGCGTGCGGCCCGGCGGTCCTGGCTCGGATGGGGGTCGGCGACGGCGGTGGGGATGGTGGTCGCGGCGCCGTTCGTGGCGCTGGTGCGCCGGGAAGCCGTCCAGGTGGCGTGGATCCCGCCGCTCGACCGCAACCTGCCGCGGGCCGTGGCCGAGTACCAGTGGTTCGTCGGCGCACCGTGGTTCGCCGTGCTGTTCGCCGTGCTCGTGGTGGCCGGGGCGGTGGCCCTGGTGCGCGGTCACCGGCTGCCGCCGGCGCTGTCCGTCGCGCTGCCGTGGGTCGCGGTGCCGATGGCGCTGCTGCTCGCCTACTCGCTGCTGCGCAGCCCGGTGTACCTTCCGCGGTACTTCACGTTCACGACGCCGGCGGTGGCCCTGATCGGCGGGCTGTGCCTGGCCGCGCTGACCCGGAAATGGTGGCAGTCCGCCGCGGTGCTGGCCGTGCTCGCGGTCGCCGCGTCGCCGGGCTACGTCGCCCAGCGCGAACAGTGGGCGAAACCCAGCGGTATGGACTTCAGCACCGTCAACGTCTTCGCCGGGCAGCACCTCCGGCCCGGTGACTGCGTGCTGTTCGACAAACCGGCGTGGAACCCCACGTCGCTGCGGCTCGTCAAGGACGTGCGGCCGGAGGCGTTCGACGGGACCCGCGACATCGGGCTCGGGACCACCGCCGCGAGCCGGGGGTCGCTGTGGGACGACGAACTCGCCGTCCCGGACCTCGCCGGCGCGCTCGACTCCTGCTCCGTGGTCTGGTTCTTCACCGACTACGAACGCGACAGCGAGCGCATCATCCGGCACACGTCCAACGAGGTGTGGACGCTGCCGCCGTACCACTTCGAGGACACCGAGGCGTTCGCCGCGCTCGCCCGGTCCGGGCTGCGGATCGACGACCGCGCGACGTTCAACGTCACCCAGGCGGTGAAACTGGTGCGGTGATCCGCACGACCACCTGCTCGTGGTTGGCGGTGTAGCTGAGGTACTCGAATCCGACGTCGGTGCGGTCGACGAACTCCGTCCACGCCCGGTACTCGTGCTCCTGCCAGCCGGGGAAGTTGAAGAACTCGTCGAACACGATCACCGTGCCCGCGACGAGCCGTTGTTCGAGCCGGTCGAGCACCGACTTCGTCGACGAGTACAGGTCGGCGTCGAGATGCACGAACGACGCCGGTCCGGGATGCTTCTCGAGGAAGCCCGACAGCGTGTCCTCGAACAGCCCGGGCACCAGCTCCGCGCCGCGTACCTTGGGCAGTTTCTCCTGCGCGAACTCCCCGGCCGGGAACCCGGTGCGCCACGTCTGCGGCAGACCGGAGAACACGTCGAACCCGAACACCTCGTGCTCGGCGTCCTTCAACTCTTCGACGATGATCCGGAGCGTCGTGCCCGACGCCACCCCGAACTCGAGCGCCAGCCCCTCGACCTCCACCTGCGACAGCCCGTACCGCAACGTGTCCTGCGGATTCCAGAACACAGGCGCCTTCGGCATGTGCTCGAGCACGAACTCCGCGGCCTCMTTCGTGGCCCGCACGTCCAGCGCCTGGGTGATGTCGCGGCGGGCCTGCTGCTCGAGTTCGCCGAGCCGCTGCTGGACGTCGGAGATCTCCATGCGGGCATCGGACAGCTCGGACAGCACCCGGGCCAGTTCCTGGTTGGTCGCGGTCAGCTCGGCAAGGGTCTGGTCGTGCTGGTTCTCGGTGAGCTCGCGGGAGCGCCGGTCGGACTCGGCGACCACCTCGGACATGGCACGTTGAAACTTCAGACGGGCCTTTCTCCGAAGATCGAACATAGCCCCATGTTGCCACCCGCATCCCGGCTCAGGGAGTCAACCGGGATGCGGGTCGTTTACCCAGATCAGTGACCGCGACTGCGGTACATCTGGCGTTGCCGACGGGCGATGGTCTTCCACTCGCGCTCCCGCTCGGCCCGCAGCCGTGCGTCGGTGCGGGACGCGATCCACCCGTTCTCGCGAATCAGCTTGCGGTAGCTGGCGAGTCTGCGTTCGGGTAGTTCGCCGCCCGCCACCGCGCCCTGGACCGCGCACCCGGGTTCGGCTTCGTGCGAGCAGTCCGCGAACCGGCACTGCGCCGCGAGTTCCTCGATCTCGGGGAACGTCTTGTCGATGCCGTCGGCCGCGTCCCACATGCCGACGCCCCGCAGTCCCGGCGTGTCGATCAGAGCGCCGCCGGACGGCAGTGGCAGAAGTTCCCGGTGTGCCGTCGTGTGCCGTCCCTTGTTGTCGCCCTCGCGGACGCGTCCGGTGGCGAGCACGTCCTCGCCGAGCAACGCGTTCGCGAGCGTCGACTTGCCCGCGCCCGACGGTCCGATGAGGGCGACGGTCCCGTCGATCACTGCGGTGAGGATGTCGATGCCGTCGCCGGTATCGGCGCTCACCGCGACCACGGTCGCGCCCGGAGCCACCGCCGCCACTTCGGCGGTCGCGAGGGAAACGTCGTGCACGGTATCGGATTTGGTGAGGACGACCACCGGCTGCGCGCCGCTCTCCCACGACAGTGCGAGCAGTCGTTCGATGCGCCCGAGATCGAGGGCGGTGTCCAGTGCGGCGGCGATCACCACCGTGTCGACGTTGGCCGCGAGGAGTTGCCCCTCGGACCGGCCGGACGCGGACGACCGGACGATCGCGCTGCGCCGGGGAAACAGGTCGGCGACGGCGATGTCGTCGCCGTGCCGGTGGACCGTCACCCAGTCGCCGGTGCAGAGCGTGTGCTCGCCGGCGAGGGCGCGGACGACGCCGGCGGGCGCGGCGACGTCGCAGCGACCGCGGTCCACGCGGATCACCCGCCCGGGCTCGCTGCCGTCGGCCGGGTAACTGTCGAAGGTGTCGGAAAGTGTGTCGTTCCAGCCGTAGGGCAGGAGGTGTCCGGAATCGAACATGATGGGTGTGATCCTCGGGTCGATGAGTGCCGACCGGACCACTGCGCGGGTTCGGTCAGGCGAGGGGGAAGGGGGAGTGGACGCACGCGGCGTCGACCGACGAGACAGTCATCGGACACTCACTCCTTCGCAGCACCTGAGGGTCGAAACACTGGGGTCTATCGACCGGAACCCCACGATGCTCCCACCCGGCGGAACCCGGGCGCAACCGAATTTACGGCCGCTCGAACCGCTCCTGACGGCCCAGCTTGCGCAGCCGCATCCACTCCCGCAGCCCCTGCGGATCACGCCGCGTGACGAGGAAATACCACCCGAACCGCACCCACTCCTGCGGCAGCAGCTTCCGCATGCCCGGCTGCGACAGCAGATAGCCGCGGTTGCGGTAGGTGAAGAACCGTTTCGTCTCGTTGTCCGGGTACTGCGTGTGCATCCGGCCGCCGAGGATCGGCTTGAACTCCTCCGCGCCGTTCGGGTGCACGTACGCCGTCTGCAGGCAGGTGCCGAACGGCAGCCCCGACCGCACCAGCCGGCGATGCACCTCCACCTCGTCGCCGCGGACGAACAGCCGCAGGTCGGGGACACCGACCGTGTCGATCGCCGACGCCCGGAACAGGGCGCCGTTGAACAGCGACGCGATGCCGGGAAGCAGGTCGGCCGAGTCGTCGCCGTCGGCGAACAGTTCGGACCGCAGCCGACGCCACTCCACGCCGCGGCGCAGCGGGAACGCGAGACGGTCGGGGTCGTCGATGTCACAGACCACGGGCGACACCTCGGCCAGCCCGTGCCGCTCGGCGCAGTCGAGCAGCGTCTCCAGGACCTTCGGCCCCTCGGGCCTGCCGTCGTCGTCGGCGAGCCACACCCAGTCGGCGCCGAGCGAGAGGGCGTACAGAATCCCCAGGGCGAAGCCGCCCGCCCCGCCCAGATTGTGCTGCGACCCGAGGTAGCTGGTGGGGATCCCTGCCGATTCGACGAGTGCGCGCACGTCGTCCTCGGCGGCGTTGTCCACGACCACCAGATGGTCCAGCGGACGCGTCTGTGAGCCGAGGACCTTCAGCGACTCCGCCAGCAGTTCGCGGCGTTTGTGGGTGACGACGACGCCGACGATCCGCTCGGCAGCAGCGCTCACGCGGACTCCGCCTCGGCTTCCGCGACCGTGCGAACGGGACGCTCGTTCGATCTGTCGCTACGGACGTCCCGTTCGGCCGAGGCGCTCAGCCCGGACTTCTCCCGGTCCATCTCGTAGATGACATGGCGGACGTGGTCGGCGGCGTCGTCGCCCTCGTACGCGCGGACGACGTCCTCGATGCCGCCCTCCTGCCGGACCTGACCGTGGTCGATCCACATGGCCCGGTCGCAGAGCTGGGCGAGGAACTCGTTGGAGTGGCTGGCGAACACCAGGATGCCGGACCGCTCCACCAGCGCCTGCAGCCGTACGCGCGCCTTCTTCATGAACTCCGCGTCGACGGCGCCGATGCCTTCGTCGAGCAGCAGGATCTCCGGGTCGATGCTGGTGACCACGCCCATCGCGACGCGCACGCGCATACCGGTGGAGTACGTGCGCAGCGGCATCGACAGGTACTCGCCCAGTTCGGTGAACTCGGCGATCTCGTCCATCTTCGCGAGCATCTGCTTACGGGTCTGCCCGAGGAACAGCCCGCGGATGATGATGTTCTCGTAGCCGGAGATCTCGGGGTCCATGCCGACACCGAGGTCGAAGACCGGCGCCACGCGGCCGCGGATGCTCGCGCTGCCGCGGGTGGGCTCGTAGATGCCGGACAGCAGGCGCAGCAGCGTCGACTTGCCGGCACCGTTGTGGCCGACCAGACCGATCCGGTCGCCTTCCTTCAGCGACAGGTTGATGTCGCGCAGGGCCTCGACCACCACGACGTCCGAGTTGTTGCGCCCGATGGATCCGCCGGCCTTGCCGAGGAACGCCTTCTTCAGCGATCGGGACTTGGCGTCGAAGATCGGAAAGTCGACGCAGGCGTTCCGCGTCTCGATGCTCACGTGTTCTGTCATGGCAAACCCCTATACCCAGTAGGGCACGCGGGCCCGGTACTTGCGAAGCGCGAGGATGGCGGCGGTCCACCCGACGACGGTGATGGCCAGCACGATGTACCAGTGGTACGCCTGCTGGTCCTGGCCGATCATCGGCGCGCGCACGATGTCGAGGTAGTGGAACAGCGGGTTCAGCTCGGCGAGCTTGACGCGCTCGGCGGCCTGACCGCCCTGCGCCTCGAGGCTCTGCGTGGTCCACATGATCGGTGTCAGCACGAACAGCAGCAGCGTCATGCTGCCGAGGATCGGCGCGATGTCCCGGTAGCGGGTGGAGAAGATGCCGAACATGATCGACACCCACGCCGCGTTGACGACGATCAGTGCGATCGCGGGAATCGCGGCCAGCGACATCCAGGTCAGGTGCCGCCACACCCCGAACGCGAACAGCATGATCACGTAGATGACGAGGTTGTGGGCGAACAGCAGCAGCTGCCGCCACACCAGCCGGTACACGTGGACGCTCAGCGCCGACGGTAGCTGTTTGATCAGCCCCTCGTTGGCGATGAACACCTCGGACCCCTCGAGGATGCTCGCGCTGATGAGGTTCCAGACGATCAGACCCACCGTGACGTACGGCAGGAACTCGTCCAGCGGGATGTCCAGCAGGGCCGAGTAGAGGATGCCCATCGCCGCGGCCTGCACGCCGGTGGCGATCGTGATCCAGAACGGGCCGATCACCGACCGGCGGTAGCGCTGCTTGATGTCCTGCCAGCCGAGGCTCAGCCACAGCTCGCGCTGAGCGAAGCCGTCCCTGAGGTCCTTGAACGCGCGACGGAAGGTCTGCGAATCGGACGCCGGGAGCGGGCCGCCTGCGGCCTCGGTTTCGATAGCGGATGCTGACACGGGCACCGAGCCTACCGGGAGTCGAGTTCCATGCTGTTTTGCCCGTTGCTACAGGTACTGGCCGGTACCGCTCGACTGCGATCCCGGATCGTTGTTGTGCGGCCCGTGCGGGTTGCCCATGCTGATGCCCGGAGGCAGGGCTCCCTGACGCATCTGCTCGAGCTGGGAGCGGGCCGCCATCTGCTGGGCGAACAGGGCCGTCTGGATGCCGTGGAACAGTCCTTCGAGCCACCCCACCAGCTGCGCCTGCGCGATGCGGAGTTCGGCGTCGGTGGGGACGGTGTCGTCGGTGAAGGGCAGCGTGAGGCGTTCGAGTTCCTCGCGCAGCTCGGGGGCCAGGCCCTGCTCGAGCTCGCGGATAGACGACTTGTGGATCTCCTTCAGCCGGTTGCGGCTGGCGTCGTCGAGCGGTGCCGCACGCACCTCCTCGAGGAGCTGCTTGATCATCGTTCCGATGCGCATGACCTTGGCCGGCTGCTCCACCATGTCGGCCACCGACTCGGCGCCGTTCCCGTTCTCGGCGGCTGCGGCGGCGTCGGAGCCCTCGGGCTTGCTCGCGGCCTCCGCGACGGGAATCGCCATGGGCTGACCGTCGGGACCGATCACGACTACGTGTTCATTCTCCGAGTTCGTCATGCCTCCATCTTGGCTGTTCCTGCGCGGCAGTGCGAAAGTGCGTCCGATTTGGCCCTTTCCCTCTTTGTTGCATTCGACAACAACCGATGGCTGGCTTCGACCGTATTGACTTGGGGTCTTAGAGTGTCGGGCATGGCTTACGACGTTGCCCGCGTTCGGGGACTCATCCCCTCACTCGGCGACGGTTGGATCCATCTCGATCCGCAGGCCGGCATGCAGATTCCGGACGCGGTGTCGCGCACTGTCTCCACGGCCTTCCGGGCTTCTGCCTCCTCGTCGACCGGACGACATGTGTCCAGCCGGCGCAGTGCGGCGGTTCTCGATGCGGCCCGAGCAGCCGTCGCCGACCTGGTCGGAGGCGATCCCGCCGGGGTCGTCCTCGGACCCGACCGATCCGTTCTCCTGGCCTGGCTGGCGGAGTCGCTGAGCACGCGACTCGGTCTCGGAACCGGGCTCGTGCTCTCCCGCCTCGACGAGGAAGCGAACGTGGCCCCCTGGCTGCGCGTCGCCAGCCGCTACGGCGCCCAGGTGCGGTGGGCGGAGGTCGAGATCGAGACCTGCGAACTCCCCAGCTGGCAGTTCCAGGACCTCATCACCACCACGACGCGCCTGGTCGCACTCACCGCGGCCTCCCCGATCGTCGGCTCGGCGCCCGACGTCCGCGTCGCCTCGGACCGCGTCCACGAAGTCGGCGGACTGATGGTCGTCGACGCGATCGGCGCCGCCCCCTACGCGCACGTCGACATCAACGAACTCGGTGCGGACGTCGTCGCCGTCGGCGCCACCTCCTGGGGCGGACCGCAGGTCGGGGCACTTGTGTTCCGCGACCCGTCGCTCCTCGACCGCATCCCGGCCGTGTCGCTCAACCCGTATGCGCGGGGTGTCGAACGTCTCGAGGTCGGGGTGCACCAGTTCGCGCTCCTCGCCGGCCTCACCACGTCGATCGACTTCCTCGCGAACCTCGACGAGTCGGCCACCGGTTCCCGGCGCGAGAAGCTCGAGGCGTCCATCAGCTCGCTGCAGAACTACCAGGACACCCTGTTCGACCACCTCATGTCCTCGTTGAAGCGGCTACCGCAGGTCATGGTCATCGGGCGGTCGCCGAGCCGGGTTCCGACGCTCAGCTTCACCGTCGCCGGAGTCTCGGCCGACAAGGTGGCGTCGCACCTCGCCGACAAGCGCATCGCCACCGTCAGCGGTGTCCACGGCGGCTCCCGGCTGCTCGACGCCCTCGGCGTCAACGACGAGGGCGGCGCCGTCACCATCGGTCTCGCGCCGTACACCACCCGCTACGAGATCGACCAGCTCGTGAACGAGCTCGCCACCCTCGGCTGAACACAGCCGGCCGGCCCGGTGTGACATTCGTTGCACCGGAGGGGAACGACGAATGTCACACCGGACGAAGCGTCAGTTCCGCGGGATCGTCAGGATCACCTTGCCGACGGTGTCGGCGGAGTCGAGCAATTCGTGTCCGCGCGGCGCCTCGGTGATCGGCAGTTCCGCCGAGACGATGGGATGCACCGCGCCCTCCGCGATCAGCGGCCACAACCGCTTGCGGACGTCGGCGACGATGTCGGCCTTGCCCTCGCGACCCGACTCGGGCCGCCCCCGCAGTCCCGCCGCCGTGACGTGGGCGCGTTTGGCCAGCACCTTGCCCAGGTCCAGTTCGCCCTTCCGGCCGCCCTGCATGCCGATGACGACGAGCCGGCCGTCGGCGGCGAGCACGTCGACGTTGCGGCCCAGGTACGCGCCGCCCATGTTGTCGAGGATCACATCGGCGCCGTGTCCGTCCGTCGCCTTGCGGATCTCGTCGACGAAATCGGCTTCCCGGTAGTTGACGAGGATGTCGGCGCCGAGTTCGCGGCAGCGCGCCAGCTTCTCCTCGGATCCGGCGGTGACGGCCACCCGGGCCCCCAGCGCGACGCCGACCTGGATGGCGTGGGTGCCGATGCCGCCGCCACCGCCATGGACCAGCAGCACGTCGCCGCGGGACAGTCCGGCGCCCATCACGACGTTCGCCCACACCGTGCACGCGACCTCCGGCAGCGACGCCGCGACGAGCAGATCGACGCCCTCGGGCAGCGGGAGAAGTTGTGACGCGGGGACGGCCACCTTCTCCGCGTACCCGCCGCCGGCCAGCAGCGCACACACCTGGTCGCCGACGGACCACCCGGACACTCCCTCGCCGAGTTCGGCGATGGTGCCGGAGCATTCGAGCCCGAGGATGTCGCTGGCCCCGGGCGGCGGGGGATAGAACCCCTGACGCTGCAGCAGGTCGGCGCGGTTGACGGCCGTCGCGGCGACGTCGAGGAGAACGTGACCGGGGGGAAGTTCCGGGTCCGGCTGCTCGGCCCACGTCATGACTTCGGGGCCGCCCGGCTGATCGATCGTGATCGCATACATGGGAACGACGCTAGCGAAACGCGGCGCCGTCCGGTGCCCGCGACCGGTCCGAGCGACCGCTCGGCCTCTTCGGACACCGCACGCTACTGGAAAGTAATGTCGCACTACTAGAATGTGAACCTGTGACAGCAGAAACCTCCGACGCCGAAGCCGCGACCAACTGGTTGACGCCGGCCGAGATGCGCGCATGGCGCGGCTACATGGACGGCAACCAGCGGCTGATGGACGTCCTCAACCGGGATCTGCAGGAGAAGCACGACCTCTCCCTCGCGGACTACCGGATTCTGGTGTTGTTGTCCGAGTCGCCGGACGGCTCGCTGCGCATGAGCGATCTCGCGGACGGCGTCCTCTCCTCCCGCAGCCGCCTCACCCACCAGATCCGGCGGATGGAATCGCAGGGCATGGTCACCCGCGACACCTGCCTCGAGGACGGCCGTGGGGTGCTCGCCGTCATCACCGACGAAGGTCGCGCCCGGCTCGCCGACGCGGCCCCCACCCATGTGGCCGGGGTGCGCAGCAACCTCGTCGATCTGCTCACCAAGTCTCAGCTCAAGGTTCTCGCCGAGGTGTTCGAACGCGTCGACAAGGCCATCGGCGACCGCTGACCGGTTGCCCGATGCCGCCTCCATACCGATAAGATCGCCCACGGAAGCGTGGCAGAGCGGCCGAATGCACTCGCCTTGAAAGCGAGCGTCGTGAAAGCGACCGGGGGTTCAAATCCCTCCGCTTCCGCCAACGACCGGCAGCCCCGACCTGGTTTCGCTCCAGGTCCGGGCTGCAGTCGTTTCTACTTCTTCCGCGGCTTCGGCTGCTTCGGCGGAAGTTCGGCGATCTCGGCGAGCGCGCGTTCGATCCACGGGGTGGCGAGGTCCGGGGTGTCCCGCCACCGGTCGGGCAGGGCCAGGTACTCGCGCATCGGCTTCTCACCCGGGCCGAAACCGCCGACGCCGTCGGCGGAGGCCAGTTCGGCCTTCGCCTGCTCGGTGAGGAGCCGCACCCCGACGCTCGGCCCGAGCAGCCCGGCGAACATGTTGCCGTTCACGAACGCGCCCAGATTGCCGAACATCGGCTTCACCTCGACGCCGGGGGTGTCGGGGATCAGCGAGCGGAAGAACTGCTTGTCCTCCTCGGAGGGTGTGGGCATCTTCACCGTTACTGATCCTGACGTTCCTCGGGCGTCATGATGCTGAACGTCGCGCCCTGCGGGTCGGTGACACCGGCCATGCGGCCGACGGTAGGGATGTCCATCGCTTCTTCGACGATCGTGCCGCCGAGTTCGACGACCTTGGCTGCGCTCGCGTCGACGTTCTCGACGGCGAAGTACACCCGCCAGTGGTTCGGCGTGCCCGGCGTCATCGGCTGACCGCAGCCACCGACCTGATCCTCGCCCACCTCCAGCAGGTGGTACGTGTACTCCGGCCCCATGGACATCGTCGACGAGGTGATCCCGAAGACGCTGTTGTAGAACGCGAGCGCCTTGTCGACGTCGCCGGTGTTCAGTTCGTTCCACAGGCACGCGCCCGGGTCGCCGACGAGCGAGGCGCCGATGTGCCTCTTCGCCTGCCACAATCCGACGGCCGCCCCGGTGGGGTCGGTGACGAAGGACATGCGGCCGGCGTCCGAGATGTCGAATGCAGGCATCAGCACCTGGCCGCCGGCGCCGGGGACCTTCGCGACCGTCGCGTCGACGTCGTCGACGGCGATGTACGTGTTCCAGTTCGCCGGCGCCCCGGCCTTCGCTGCCTCGGGCGGCAGCGGCGCGATGGCGGCGACGTTCTCGCCGCGCACCGTGGCCATCGAGTAGACGGGGCCCTCGGGCATCGGCCGGTCGTCGTACTTCCAGCCGAGCAGTTCCGCATAGAACTTCTTGGCCGCGTCCTGATCGCTGGTTTGCAGGTCTACCCAGCTCGGTGTTCCCTGGGCGTATTCCGACTTGATGGGCATGACTGGACCTTTCCGTGTGAGGGGTGTCAGGCCGCCGGGACGGGGTGGCGGCCGGTGTAGGCGATGAGCCGGGTCACCGCGTCGCTGGTGTGCGGGGCGGGTACGGGGTCGTCGAACCCGACGGCCTTCCTGCCTTCGGGCGAGATGATCTTGTGTGCCAACGCCAGCACGTATTCGGCGAGTGGCTCGGAAACGGCAACGTCGCCATCGGTCGCTGCCGCGAAATCCCAGGCATGGACCAGGAATTCGATCGACAGGATCCCCGCCGCGACGGTTGCGGGAGCGTTGTTCGGCCCGAGCGTCACGGTGCCGTCGAGGCCGCGATTGCGCCATGCCTCCAGTGCGGGCTGGGCGAGGTCGGCGATTCTGGCCTCGACGGGTTTGCCGGGGTCGTCGTCGAATGTCGCGCCCGCCGCGCCGCCGAGGGCGGTGATCGAACCGGCCAGGTGATCGGTGAGTTGCGAGACGGTGAACTCGGTGCACGGCGTCTGCTTGGACATGTCGTCCGCCGTGACGCCGCGCAGGACGTGTTGCACGACAGCCAATGTCGCCTCGGCGCTGGACAGTTCGTCGAGCGGGTCCGGTGCGGCCGCCCAGTCGTCGGGCCCGGCGTCGCTCGTCTGCGCGGCGGCGACGAGCCGGTCGAGGTAATGGTTCCAGCCCTCCGCGTGGCGGGCGGCCTGTTCGGCATCGAGCCCGTCGTGCACGAGGCGCACCTCGGTGCCGCCGGCGGTCGGGGTGAGAGTGACCGTCACGGTGGACGATCCCGGTGGGAGTTCCTCGTCGCCCTCCCAGCCCCACCCGAACACCACCCGCTTGCCGGGCACGACCTCCCGGAAGGTGCCCGCCGCCGAGTGCCCGGGAACGACGGTCCACCGGTACTCGCCGCCGGCCTGCAGGTCGACGCGGGCCGCGACGGTCTGCCACCGCCGCAAGCGGTCCGGTCTGGTGACGAGATCGAACGTGGCGTCGGGGTCCAGCGGGACGACGACGGTTTTGTCGAATGGCATCAGCTGTCTCCTTTGGGTCCTGCTTCGTCGGTGGCGTCCGCGACGAGGCGGTCGAGTTCGTCGATCCAGAAGGAGTCGAACAACATGCGGAGCTRTGCGAGTCCCTGAGGATCGAGCCGGTAGTACCTGAAGCGTCCGTCCTTGCGCGCGGTGACCAGTCCGGCCTCGGTGAGCACCCGGAGATGTTGCGAGATCGCAGACCGGCTCGCGGGGAAGTGTGCGGCGAGGTTGTTGACGGTCTGTTCACCTGCGGTCAGCAGTTGCATGAGGCGTCTCCGGGTGGGCTCAGCTGCGACTTCCAACTGATCGAGCACGATCAATACGTTAGTCGTGACTAACACGTTGTGCAATGGGTCTCGCCGCCGACGTCCTGAGGTGGGAGAATTCTTGGCGACGAGGGAGTGAAAAATGACAACGTCAAGCCCCTGGCCCACGATTCACGAAGAACGCCGCGCCCTGGTGGACGACCTCGAACCGCTGACCGACACTCAGTGGTCGACGCCGTCGCTCTGCGAGCGGTGGACAGTGCGGGACGTGTTCGCGCACATGACGGCGACGGAGAAGATGACGCCGCCGAAGTTCGTCGGAAAGCTCGTCGGGTCGGGATTTCGGATCAACACCATGTTCGAGAAGGACATCGCGCACGAAGAGGAAGGAACACCGGCGGAGGCGCTCGACGAGTTCCGGGCGCACATGGCCGACTCCACCCACCCACCGGGCCCGATCGACGCCATGCTGGGCGAGATGATCGTCCACGGCGAGGACATCCGCCGGCCGCTCGGCATCGCGCACGAGTACCCGATGGACGCCGTCGTCCGCGTCGCCGACTTCTACAAGAATTCGAACCTGCTGATCGGGTCGAAGTCGCGGGTCGCCGGGCTGACGCTGCGGGCCACCGACACCGACTGGACCACCGGATCGGGACCTGAGGTCTCCGGCCCGATGCTGGCGCTGGTGCTGGCGATGACGGGTCGGCGCGCCGCGCTCGACGAACTCAGCGGAGACGGTCTGGACCAGTTGAAGTCGGCCTTGCCCAAGTAGCGGTCGCGCAATCCGCAGCCGTGTGAACCGTGGTGACTACAACGTGATCACGGTGGAGCACGCAGCTGTCGCAAACCCTCTAAGCTCTTGTTGACCGGACGCATTTTGTACTGTGCAATCGGGGTCCACACAGTCCGGGGAAGAGGGTTTACTTTATGCGTCGCGAAGCAATGGCTGCTGTCGGTCTGGCAGTGTCACTGACCCTTCTGGGGCCGGCGTTCACTGCTGTGGCCGATCCGGCGCCCGCTCCGGTCGCGCCTCAGGGCAACGGCGTCGCGAGCGTCGACAAGATCGTCCCGCTCACCGATACCCGCAGCGCCGTCTTCATCAATTCCCCCGCCATGGGCCGCGTCGTGCAGGTCCAGGTCCTGCACCCGGCCGGTGGCGGCTCGCGGCCGTCGCTGTATCTGCTCGACGGCGTCAGCGCCGGCGCCGAGTCGGACTTCCGGGAAAGCACGTGGACGCAGAAGACGGACGTCGTCCAGTTCTTCGCCGACAAGAAGGTCAACGTGGTGCTCCCGGTGGGTGGCACCGCCAGCTATTACACCGACTGGCTGCAGCCCGACCCCACGCTGGGAATCAACAAGTGGGAGACGTTCCTGGCCAACGAACTCCCGCCCATCATCGACAAGAACTTCAGCGGCAACGGCGTCAACGCCGTCGCGGGTGTGTCGATGGGCGCGATGGGCGCCGCCAACCTCGTCACCAGGCACCCGCAGCTCTACCGTGGACTGGCGGCCTACAGCGGATGCCTCGACAACTCGAACCCCAGTTCGCGTGACTCGGTCCGCGGCACGGTGGCGTTCAAGGGTGGGAACCCGGCCAACATGTGGGGTCCCGACACCGACCCGGCGTGGACGGCTCACGATCCGTCGGTGAACGCCGAAGCGCTGCGCGGCAAGCAGATCTACATCTCCACCGGCAACGGTCTTCCCGGACCGTACGAGATCACCGGAGACATCGCGTCGACCATCGCGGTGGGCGGTCCCCTCGAGGCGGCGGCGAATCTCTGCACGCAGACGTTCCAGCAGCGCCTGACCCAGCTCGCGATCCCGGCGACGTTCACCTACCGCAACTTCGGCACGCATTCGTGGCCGTACTGGCAGGACGAACTGCGCACGTCGTGGCCGGTACTGAAGAGCGCGCTCGGCGTCTGACCGGCGTTCCTAGCCGACTACGGTGATCCGGTCGGTGTTCGGCGGCGTGACCGGTGAATTCGTTCCCAGATACGTCGTGAAGGCGTCGAGGTCGCAGCCCGCGTGCACCGCCTCGGTGCGGGTGCGGAAGGCGTCGAAGCCGTCGCCGCCGTCGGCGAGGAACTTGTTGACCGCCACCTGGTAGGAGACGGCGGGGTCGACTGCCTCGCCGTTCACCCGGAGGTCCGAGATGCGTTCGCCGACGATCGCCGAGCGATTCAGGGTGTACGTCRGCGAGTGAGACGGCGCCAGGATCCGTTCCGTGACCGTGCCGTCGCCGCGGGGCTGGAACTGCTGCTCCAAAGCGGCCTTCAGCACCGCGCCGGTGACGGTCAGGACCTCGAGGGTGTTGCCGAACGGTTGAGCGGCGTACGTCTGCCCGTAGGTGACGGCGCCGTCGGCGCCCCGCAGCAGGTCTTCGCGGAGCCCGCCGGGGTTGGTGAGCGCCACCTGGGCGCCGTGCCCGGACCCGGCGGACAGCTGGGCGTCGGCGACGGCGTTCCCGAGGGTCGATTCACCGCTGCGGGTCTCGTCGCGGGTGAGGTCGCCGGACAGCGACGCCACCCGCGCCGCACCGACCCGGGAGGCCTGGGCGGCAGCGCTGTCGGCGAGCGCCTGGATGTCGGGGTCGGGCGGGATGTCGTGGGTGACCACCTGATTGAACGCGGACGCGCGGTCGCGCAGGACGTCGCGGGTGGTGCGGTCGATCGACACGTCGACCACGGAGATGATGCGGCCGTGGGACGCGCCCTGCATCATCACGCGCGGGTTCCCCATCGGGTCGGGAAACGAGCAGTTGTACTGCTGGTGGCTGTCGGCCGTGAAGATGACGTCGACCTTCGGGGACGCCCGCAGTGCGAGGTCGCGTGCCGGTCCCGACGTCACCTCGCACGAATTGGGGCCGTTGTCGGCGACGGGTTCGGCTCCCCTGTGCATCAGCAGCACGATGGCCCGCACGCCGAAGAAGTCGAGGAGATCCGCGGTCCGGTCGACGGCGGTGAGCTCGTCCGTGAAGCGCAGTCCGCCCACGCCCTCCGGTGTCACCATCGTGGCGGTGTCGGCGGGCATGGTCGCGATGACCCCGACCGGGATGCCTTCCACGTAGTCGACGGTGAACGGCAGTGTCGCAGGTGCGCCGTCGTCGAACTCCATGTTCGCGGCGAGGAGTGGGAAGTCCGCGCCCGCGAACGTGTTTCCGAACCGGCAGCCGTCGACGGGATGGCAGCCGCCGGTCTGCATCCGCCGGAACTCCGTGTACCCCTCGTCGAGCTCGTGATTGCCGATCGCGGACGCGTCGACGCCCATTCTGTCGAGCAGCTGCACGGTCGGTTCGTCGTGAAACATCGCGGATTCGAGCGCCGACGACCCCCAGTTGTCGCCCACCGAATACAGCAGCGAACGGGTGGCCTGCCCGCGCAGCTGGGCGACGTAGGCGGCCAGGTAGGCGGCGCCGCCGGCCGGGACCAGCGAACCGTCGGCGTGCTTGACCTGGCTGCGGACGCCGGGCGGCGGTTGGAGGCTGCCGTGGAGGTCGTTGAAGGCGAGGATCCGGACGGAGACCGCCGAATCCTGGGCCTGCGCCGTCGGCCCCGACGTCACCGAGATCGCCAGCGTCGTCGCCAGTCCGGCCGCCAGCACGGCGGTGCGGATCACGGCGCGGCGACGCATGTGCGGTCTCCCTTCGGCAAAACCTCACTGAGTCTGCCAACAAGGAGTGACGGGCGTTGTACCCGTGGGTAACGGTTACGTCTCGAGCGTTACGCCCGGACCGCGACGTTCGCGATCGAGCGCGCCTCGGTGCTCGTCGCGAACGCGAGGAACGCATCGTTCTCGGCGGGATCGCCGATCGTGATCCGCACCCCGTCGTCGCCGTACGGGCGCAGCAGAACACCGGCCTCGGCGCTGGCCGCACCGAACGCTCCGGAACGGGTGCCCAGCGGGAGGTAGACGAAGTTGGCGGCGGATTCGGGTACCTCGTACCCGGCGGCGAGGAGGGCGTCGCGAACCCGGTTCCGCTCGGCGACGACGCCGTCCGTGCGTGCCAGCAGTTCTCCGGACGCGGCCAGCGACGCGATGGCGGCGGCCTGCGCGACGGCATTGACCGCGAACGCGATGTGCACCTTGCTCAGCGCGGTGACGACCGCCGGATCGGCGACCGCGTACCCCACGCGGATGCCGGCCAGGCCGTACGCCTTGGAGAACGTGCGCAGCACTACCACGTTGGGGCGTCCGCGGAACAGGGCGACGCCGTCGGCGTCGGACCGGTTGTACTCGAAGTAGGCCTCGTCGAGGGCCACGAGGACGTCGGAGGGAACGGCGTCGAGGAACCGCTCGAGTTCGGCCTTCGTCAGCGCGTTGCCGGTGGGGTTGTTCGGGTTGCAGACGAAGATCAGCCGGGTGCGGTCGGTGATCGCGGCCAGCATCGCGTCGAGGTCGTGCCCGTGGTCGGCGGTGAGGGGAACCTTGACGGGCGTCGCCCCGCCGACCTGGGTGACCACGGGATAGGCCTCGAAGGAGCGCCAGGCGAAGATGACCTCGTCGCCGTCGTTGCACGTGGCCTGCACCAATTCCTGGCACAGGCTCACCGAACCGCACCCCGCGGCGATGTTCTCCGTGGCCACCCCGAGGTGGTCGGCGAGGGCCGCGATCAGGGTGACGTGACCGTTGTCCGGGTACCGGTTCGCGTTGGCGGCGGCGTCCGCGATGGCGTCCAGCACGCTCGGCAGCGGGCCCAGCGTGGTCTCGTTGCTCGCCAGCTTGATCGCGCCCGGAAAGCTCTTGCCGGGGATGTAGGCCGGGATGGTGTCGAGGTCTGCCCTGGTTCGCGGAGTCACCAGGCGATTATGCGCCTCCCGATCGACTGCGCCGACGCCCCCTTCGTGCCAAGGTAGGGACATGTCGGGATTCTTCAGGGACAGTGCAGCCCTGCGGACGTCCGGAGACGCGCCGGAAAGCCCTCAGATGCGTGTTCCGCTCACCGCGGTGGAGCCGGACGGTCCGGCGCGGGGCGGGATCGTGGTCCTGCACGAGTCGCGCACGTTCAGCGAACCTCTCCTCGATCTGATGCGCTCGCTCGCGATGGAAGGGTGGGTGACGGTAGCGCCGCACCTCTTCCACCGGGAACCGGCGCCCAGCGACGTCGAGGTGTTCGGCGAATCGCTGTTCGCCGACTTCGATGCCACCTTCGACTGGCTGATCGCGCGGGGCATCTACGCCGACTGCGTGGGGGTGCTGGGTTTCGACGACGCCGGGACCGCCGCCCTGCTCGTCGCCACGACGCGTCCCGTCGGCGCCGCCGTGAGTGTCGCCGCCCGTGGGATCGTCGAACCGCTGTCGGAGGACGCGCCCGCGCTGGTGCACGCGGCGCCCGGGCTGAAGGCGCCGTGGCTCGGTCTGTACGGGGAGGACGATCCGTCCACGCCGCCGGATCAGGTCGAGATGCTGCGCGACGCCACCGCCAAGTCCGACGTCGCGGGACTCGTCGTGAGTTACGCCGGGCTCGCGCACCGGGCCGACGAACCGCCACAGGTGCCCGACGGCAAGGACGACGACCCGGGAGCCCAGGCCATCGTCGACGCGCAGCGTCGGATCTTCGACTGGTTCGACGTCAACCTGCGTTAGAGCGGCCATTCCTGCGCGCTGACCAGCCGTTTTGCCTTTGTGGTGGAAAGGTGTGTAATCTTTCGCACCGGCGGTCCGAAGGGATCGGAACCACCCCAGGGAGGCGTGCCAGAGCGGCCGAATGGGACTCACTGCTAATGAGTTGTCCCTTTTACGAGGGACCGGAGGTTCAAATCCTCTCGCCTCCGCCACACCGGGCCTAGTCGGCCGGTGAGAGTTAGACAACTGAAGAACATGCGCCCGTAGCTCAACGGATAGAGCACTTGACTACGGATCAAGAGGTTAGGGGTTCGAATCCCTTCGGGCGCACAAAGAAGCCCCGTCGACTGCTGTGATGCAGGTGGCGGGGTTTCTCTTTGTCGGCTAGCAGCAGGACGTGCCCGCGGAGGCCTTCTCGCCGTCCGAGGCGGTGCCGCAGCAGGTGGCCTCCTCGGTGTCGGAATCGCTGTGCCGAGGGCTCGACCCGAACGTGTCGGAGTCGGCGAGCACGGTGTAGACCTCCCACTTCTCGCCGGCGGGGCCGGTGACCCACACCTTGTCCTGGGTGGCGAAGCAACAGGTGGTGCCGAGCTCCTCGTCGGTGAAGAGGCCTTCCCCGGTCAGCCGGGTGATCTCCTCGTGCACTTCGGTGCTCGATTCGACCTCGATGCCGAGGTGGTTGACGGTGCCGCCCATGCCGGGATTCTCCAGCAGCACCAGCTTGAGGGGTGGCTGCGCGATGGCGAAGTTCGCGTACCCCGGCTTCAGTTTCGCCGGTGGTGTATCGAACAGTTTCGAGTAGAACGTGACTGCTTCCTCCAGATTGTCGACATTGAGGGCGAGCTGGGCGCGGGACATGACAACCTCCACCTGTGTGACATATGTCGAATTTCTTGCACTCCCAGAATCCCACCTTTTTGACATATGTCAAGAACCTGGGAGGATGGATTCATGCCCAAGACGTTGCCGGTCGTAGATGTCTCCGCGCCGATCTGCTGCGCGCCCGTCTCGGCCGCCCCGATGACCGACGAGGCCGCCCTGCACCTCGCGCTGCGCCTCAAGGCACTGGCCGACCCGGTCCGCATCAAGCTGATGTCGATCCTGCTGACCGCGAGCGAGGGTGAGGTGTGCACGTGCGATCTCGCGACCGGCGTGGGGCTGTCCGAATCGACCGTCAGCCACCACCTCGGCCAGCTGAAGAAGGCGGGAATGGTCCAGCCTGTCCGTCGCGGCATGAACGTCTTCTACAGCGCTCGACCGGATGCTCTCGACGCACTGCGGGTCGTCCTCGACCCCAACTGCTGCACCTGACGGTCACGACGTTCGCGTGCTCGATTCGATGCCGATGGTGGTGGTCGTCGAACCGAGGCCGATCCTCGGCCAGCCGGCGGTGACCGAGATGAATCCCGACGCCGGGATCGCGTCGAGCCAGTAGTGCGGCTCGGTCCGGTACTCGGGCGGCCCGCTCCCGCACGGTTTCGACGCCGCCGCCGGATGGTAGGGGTCGGCTTCACCCTCGACGTCGTCGACGCGCGCCCGCACCGACAGATAGGACCACCGCGTCGAGGGATCGCCGGGGTCGGACAGTGAGCGGGTCTCGTACTGCGCCAGCTCCGCGGGCCTGCCCGTGGCGGTCAGGGCCATCCGGAGATGGAGTCCGTCCGCGAACGCCACGACCTCGAACAGCTCGAGCGTGAGGTCGTCTTCGGCCGTGAGGAGCAGCGGACCGTGCACCCGGTGTCCTCCGGTGGTGGGTGGTGCTACTGCCGGCCAACGCGGTCTGCGCATGACCTCTATGATCCCACCGATCCGAATGCAGATGCAATGGTGGACAACGAAGTTCATGCCGTGTAGAGGCCGGCGCAGACCCGGTCTCAGCTGGTGGGCGGGACGAACTCCGGCTGGTCGAGGAGCCTGAGCCAGGTTCCGTCCGGCTGCCTGCGGACGACCTGAGCCCGCGCGCCGGATCCGTCCTTCGGTGGGGTGGACGTGAGCGCGATGTCATCACTGATCAGGGTGGGGAGCGGCGTCTCCGGTTCGAAGTGCGGCGCGTTTGCGAGCACCGACTCCCACAGCTTCCGGATGGCGGCCCGGCCGACCGTCCGGCTGCCGGGCGGGTACGCCATGACGGCGTTCTCCTCGTACAGGGCGGCGACTCCGGCCGCGTCTCCGGCGTTGCTGCGCTCGACGAACAGCCGGGTGAGGTCTTCGGGGTTCTGGGCCTTCTCGTAGTCGGTCACCGGGAATCCTTTCGTGGGTGAACTGCTGTCCCTTTCCAGGGTGGTGCCGCCGCAACCGGAAGTCCAACAGATAGTTCTGCTGAATACTAGAATCATTGGTTATGGAACTGAGGCAGCTGGAGTACTTCGTCGCGGTCGCCGAGGAAGCGAACTTCACCCGCGCCGCGGAACGCGTCCACATCAGCCAGTCGGGGATCAGCGCGCAGATCCGGCAGCTCGAGCACGACCTCGGCGCCACGCTGATCGACCGGTCCAGCCGGACGGCGACGCTCACGGCGGCGGGGGAGGCGGCGCTGCTGCACGCCCGCGCCGCACTCGCCTCGGCCGACGCGATGCGGCAGGCCGTCGACGACGTGAACCAGCTGATCCGGGGCAGGCTCGTCGTCGGGATGGTCACCGCGTGCACGATCACACCGCTGTTCGACGCGTTGTCCGCGTTCCACGTCGCGCATCCCGGGATCGAGATCACGCTGACGGAGGACAGCTCCGACCGCCTCGTCGAACGCGTCCGCGCCGGTGCGATCGATCTCGCTCTCGTCGCCAGCTCGACCGCCCCGCCGGAGGGGTTGGACGCCTTCCCGATCATCAGCGAAGGGCTGGTCGCCGCCGTGTCGCCGGATCACCCGCTGGCGGGGCAGTCGCGAGTCACGCTGGCCGAACTCGGCGACCATGCGATCGTATGTATGCCGACCGGAACGGGCATCCGGACGGTGTTCGACGAGGCGTGTGCGGCCGCCGGCCTCCGCCCCGACATCGCCCTGCAGGCGAGCGCACCCGACGCCGTCGCCGATCTCGCGATCCGCGGGCTGGGGGTCGCGATCCTCAGTGAGTCGATGGCCACGGACTACCGGGGCCGGCTGACGGCGGTCGCCCTCGACGGCGTCGACATCCCGGCCGTGCTCGCGCTGGTCTGGAAGAGCCTCGGAGGTCCCGCGCTCCGCGAACTCGTCCGGCACACCCGCCGCTCCTTCGGGGACGTGCAGACCGCACCCGCCGCCGCCGTCGGCCGGTGACTCCTCACACCACCGACGTCATCCCGCCGTCGACGAAGATCACCTGACCGTTGACGTACCGGGAGGCATCCGACGCCAGCCACACCGTCGGACCCACGAGGTCGTCCGGGGTGCCCCACCGGCCTGCCGGCGCCCGGCCGCGGAGCCAGGTGTCGAACTCGGTGTCGTCGACGAGGGCCTGCGTCATCTCGGTGGGGATGTAGCCGGGCGCGAGGCCGTTGATCTGCAGCCCCGACGCCGCCCATTCGGCCGTCATCGCGCGGGTCAGATTCCGCAGCCCGCCCTTCGCGGCGGTGTACGGCGCGATGGTGGGCCGGGCCAGGTCGCTCTGCACCGAGCAGACGTTGACGATCTTCCCGCTCCCACGGCCGATCTGGAACCGGGCGACCGCACGCCCGACGAGGAAGGCGCTGGTGAGGTCGGTCGTGAGCACCCTGTTCCAGTCCTCGAGCGTGACGTCGAGGAGGGGCTGGCGGTGTTGCAGCGCAGCGTTGTTCACCAGGATCTCGATCGGCCCGACCTCCGATTCGATCCGGTCGACGGCGTCGGTTACCCGCTCGGGATCGGTGACGTCGAACGCGTACGCGTGGACACAGGTGTCGCCGAATTCCTCGCCGAGATGTGCGCGTGCCTGCGCGAGGCGCTCGGCCGACACCCCGTTGAGGACGATCGTGGCGCCCGCCCCGGCCAGGCCCCGCGCGAGGGCGTAGCCGATTCCCCGGCTCGAACCGGTGACCAGGGCGATGCGCCCGGACAGATCGAAGAGGTTCACATCGCACGCACCGGATTGCTCAGTGTGCCGATTCCGTCGAGCGTGATCTCGGCGCGGTCGCCCGGTTCGACCGGGCCGGACGTGAACGGGCAACCCGTGAGCACGACGTCTCCCGGTCCCAGCGTCAGATACCGGGTGAGATGGACCAGTTGCTCGGACACGTTCCAGGCGAGCTGCTCCGTGGACGCCTCCGCCACGGTGACCCCGTTGACGCGCACCGCGATCGGCACGTCGCCGGGGTCGAGGTCCGTTTCGATCCACGGGCCCAGCGGGGTGAAGCCGTCGCCGTGTTTCGCCTGGGTGAGCTTGTCGTCCAGTGCGATCTGCTCCACGGCGGTGACGTCGTTGCCGATCGTGTAGCCGAGGATCGCGGACGGAACGTCCTCGGGGCGCAGGTTGCGGCACGTGCGCCGGATGACGACGGCCAGTTCGCCCTCCACGACGACCTTCCCCAGCCGTTCGTCGACGACGATCGGATGTTCGGGGCCGATCACCGTGCGCGCCGACTTCATGAACGCTTGCAACGGGAGGTCGCGATCTCCGGGTGCGCCGTTGTGCGCCATCCCGAGTAGGACCCGCGGTTCGGAAGGCGCGAGCAGGCGCGCCCCGTCGACGTCGTGTGCGGGTCCGGTGAACGTCACGGTGTCCGCGAACGGGTCGGCCACCTCGTGCCAGCGACCGTCCCGCAGGCACACCGGCCGCGGTCCCGAATCGGTCGCGATGCGGGCCAGCCTCATGCGTCGACCCGATCCTTGGACGGGGCAACGGCATCCGGTCCGTGCACCGGATCGGCCATCGCATCCCACGCGAGCCCGAGGTCGCGGCCACGGGTTTCGGGTGTCACGAACGTCGTGGCGAACGTGATGACGCTGAGGACCAGCACGTAGATCGCGAGCGGGACCCACGAGTTGTTCATCAGCGACAGCAGCAGCGCGCCGACGAAGGGCGCGATGCCGCCGGCGAGGATCGCGCTCGTCTCCCGGGCGACCGCGACGCCGATGTAGCGGTGACGGTTTCCGAACAGCTCGGGCAGGGCGGCGCACTGCGCGCCGAGCATCACGTTGACGCCGATCCCATAGCTGACGGCGAGGGTCGCGACCACGAGGTAGGGGTTGCCGAGCGAGAGCAGCCACCACGACGGGACGGCGAGGACGAGTTGCAGCGCCGCACCGAATCGGTACACCCGCATCCGGCCGAAGCGGTCCGACAGCGCGCCCGAGAACGGGATGACGAGCATGCCGATGGCGGCGCCGCAGGCGATGGCGAGCGGTCCGATCGACTTGCTGACCCCCACCACCGTCGTCACGTAGCTGATGCCGAGGGTCTGGAAGATGTACGAGCCGCCGTTCTCGGCCATCCGCAGGCCGATGCCGCGGAGCACGCTGGGCATCGAACTGCCGATCAGTTCCCGGAACGGGCTCTCGCTGATCCGTGAGTCTTTCGGCGCAAACCCGGTCCTTCAGGGCCGGGATAGCCGATCTGGTTTGTCGGACCGTGTGGCTAGTGTCTGGGTCATGGCGGGGAGGGTGGTGAAGCGGGCGTTCAAGTACCGTTTCTATCCGACTGCGGTGCAGGCGGAACAGCTTGCTCGGACGTTCGGGTGCACCCGGTATGTCTACAAC